>JAQGIJ010000280.1 GCA_028291285.1 Phenylobacterium sp.
GGCCTCGTGCCGGCCCTGATCGACGGCGAGCTGACGATCTGGGACTCGCTCGCCATCTGCGAATACGTCGCCGAGGCGCATCCGGCCGCCGGGCTGTGGCCGGCCGATCCGGCGGCCCGCGCGCTCGCCCGCGCCGCCGCCGCGGAGATGCACTCCGGCTTTCCCTCGCTGCGCGGCGAATGCCCCATGGACCTGCGGGCGACCCCGCACGTGGCCGAGCTCTCAGAGGCCACGCACAAGGACCTGCGCCGCATAGCGCGCCTCTGGGCCATGCTGCTGCAGCGCTTCGGCGGACCGTGGCTGGCCGGCCCGGAGTGGGGGATCGTCGACGCCTTCTTCACGCCGGTGGCGACGCGGCTGCGCACCTACGGCGTGCGGCTCTCCGACTTCGGCGACCCGGGCTCAGGGGGCGCCTACGCCGAGCGGCTGCTGGAGCGGCCGGAGTTCCTCGCCTGGGAGGCCGACGCCCGGTGAGCGGCTGTCCGGTCGCCGTCATGCTGCGCGCGGTGAACCTGGCGGGCAGGCGGCTGGCCATGGCCGACTTCAAGGCGGCGCTGGCCGACCTCGGCTTTCCCGGCGCCCGCACCCTGGGGGCCAGCGGCAATGCGGTGATCTCCGCGCCCGAGGCGGACGCGGCGCTCGAGGCGCGGCTGGAGCAGGGTCTTGGCAAGGCGCTGGCCGCCCCCGTGGAGCTGGTGGTCCGCGACGGCGCCCAGCTGCAGGCGGTGCTGGAGACCAATCCCTTCCCGCAGATGGCCAAGGATGCGCCCAACCACCTGCTGGTCATGTTCCTGAAGGGCGAGCCCGCGGCTCAGGCCGTGGCGGCCCTGCGGGCGAAGATCACCGGGCCCGAGGAGGTGGAGGCCGGCCCGGCCTGCCTCTATGCCCGCTTTCCCGACGACCTCGGCCATTCCAAGCTCACCAGCGCGGTGATCGAGCGGGCGCTCAAGCTGCGCGGCACCGGGCGCAACTGGAACACGGTGAGCAAGCTCGCCGGAATGACCGGCGGCGGCTGAGCGGACCCAAGCCCCGTCGCGGCCTCAGCCGACCGCGCCCTCTGGCGAGTTGATCAGGTAGTGGCCGAGGGCGGCGCGGAAGTCGTCCGGCAGCGGCGCGGCGCGACCGTCGGCGGAACGCACGAAGGTGGTGGCGCAGACGCCCACGCAGGCGTCGTTCTGGAACATCGCCTGGCCGATCTGGTAGGAGCTGTTCCCGATCCGCAGGACCCCGCTACCGACCTCGATCTCGTCGGGGTGGAAGACCTCCGCCAGGTAGTGCACGTGGCTGTCGGCGGTGACGATCCGCACGCCGGTCCGGTCGCCCATCCGGCTGAAGACCACCTGCGAGAAGCGGTGGCGCGCCTCGTCGTAATAGGCCGCCTGGGCGATGTTGTTGACGTGCTCCAGCATGTCCATGTCGCGATAGCGCGTCTGCACCGCGAGGCGGACCGGATAGATGTCGCGCGCGAAGCGCCAGGCGGCAGGCTTCATCGTGGGCTCAGGCGAACTCGGGCACGCAGCCCTGCTCGAGACGCGCGCGCATCTCGGCCGGGATCTCGATCGCCTTGCGGGCGTCGAGGTCGAGGGCGATCGCCAGGATGTCGTCGAGGCTCACCATCTCGCCGCGGGTGAGATTGAAGATCCAGCGCCGCGAGCGCCGCGTCTTGCGCTGCAGGCTGAGCTCGGCGCCGATCTGCCGCAGCACGTCGCCGGCGCGCGGGCGGCTCACCTGCACCTCGCGCGTCTCCATCCAGGCCCAGGCGAAGCGGTGGCCCGCGTCGGTCTTCAGCACCGGCGGGCCGAACTCGCCCGAGGCGCGGCGCTCGGCGAACAGGCGGCTCGGGAACATCGGATCCTCGCCCGCGCGCAGGAAGCCGTACGCGTCGCAGTCCTCCGCCTCGATCGTCCGCTCGAAGCGCCCCCCCATCATCCCGGACTCGCCAGCCTGCGCCAGCTTCCGCTCGATCGCCTCGAAGGTGACGTCGAGCCGCGGCGGGTCGAGGCTCAGCGAGCGCGGCGCGCCATAATCCGGAAGCGCGATGCTCTCGGCCTGGGCCCGCCTGAGGAGCTCGGCCGCGAAGGGGACCGACGCGCGGGTCGCCAGGTCCTTGAGGGCGTAGTCGACGATGAAGGTCGCCGCCGTCTCGCCCTTCTGCGGGTTGCGGATCTCGTAGAACAGCTTGATCGCTTCGGGGGTGGCGTCCAGCACGCCCCCGTGCACCTCGAGCGCGGCGTCCTTGAACTGCTCGTGGCGGTAGCGGCGATAGGTGTCGACCGCGGTCAGCGCCACGCCCAGCGCCTTGCGGCGGTCGCGGTCGAGGCCGTAGTCGGTCATCAGCCGCGCGTTCGCCCGGGCCACCCGCGTCCCATAGAAGCGCACGTTCATGTGGCCCAGGCTGTCGATCTCGTCCGCAGCGACGAGCGAGTGGTCCAACAGATGCATCGACCCTCCGAGTTCGCCTGCGCCGCCGCCGAAGCCGCAAGACGCCGCCCGGGGGAGCGGGCGGCCTCGGCGCTGCGTCACCTCATGGAAGGGGTCGCCGCTTTGATCAAGCCCAAAGCGTCAGGTCGATGACCTGTTTAGATGTTTATGCAGGCTTCGGGTCAGCGGCGGACGCCACGTTCGCCACGTCGCGCTCGATAAAGCGGCTGGAGACGAGGAAGAGCACGCCCGCCACGGCCATCATCGCCGGCGCGATCAGCAGCGCATAGCGCAGCGACTGGTCGCCATAGGTCGGCTTCAGCAGGTCGTTGGCCCAGCCCATGACGACCGGGCCGGCGCCGCCGCCGATGATCTGGCTGCCCACCAGCATTATGGCGGTGACGAAGGCGCGCATGTTGGCCGGCGCGACCGAGATATAGGAGACCGCCGAGGCCGTGGTCAGTCCGCCCGAGACCAGCGAGTAGGCCAGCAGGCAGGCGAAGACGGCCGGCAGGCCGTCGACGAAGCTGGCGGCGGTGAGCAGGGGGACCGAGAGCACCACCAGGGCCGCGCAGACGTAGAGCCGCCAGCGCGCCCCGCGCCGCGCCAGACGGTCGCTCAGCCTTCCGGACACCAGATTCCCCACCGCGCCACCGGCCACGATCACCCCGAACACCGCGCCCATCTGGCCGCTGTTCAGGTGATGCACCCGCATCAGGAAGGCCGGGGCCCAGATCAGCCAGCCCTGGTAGCAGGTGTTCAGGCAGATGAAGCCCAGCGCGAAGGGATAGAGGGTGCGGATGCGCGCACAGCGCTTCAGGCATTCCAACAGCGACAGCGGCTGCGCAGCGTGCTCGGCGGGACCGTCGTAGGCGCCGCGCTTCGGCTCCCGGACGGTCAGGAACATCACCAGCGACAGCAGCAGCCCGGGCGCGCCGACGACCAGGAGGGCGACGTGCCAGTTGTACTGCTGGGCGAGCACGCCGGCGAGGAAGGAGCCGAGCGAGAAGCCGATCGCCGAGCCGACGATCACGAAGCCGATGGCGCCGCCGCGCTTACGGGCGGGGAAGCTGTCGGCGACCAGGCTCAGGATGCTGGGCATGTAGGCGGATTCCGCGCCGGCCACGCCAATCCGGCTCAACAGCAGCTGGACGTAGTTGACCGAGAGGCCGCAGAGCACGGTGGCGAGGCTCCAGAACGACATCGCGATGGCGAGCAGATTGCGCCGGTTCGTCCGGTCGGCGAGCCGCGCCAGCGGCAGGGCAGCCAGCGCGTAGACCACCGCGAACGAGGCGCCGGTGAGCGCACCCATGGCGGTGTCGCTGACCTTCAGATCCTTCTGGATGGGCACCAGCAGGACCGAGAAGGCCTGGCGGTCGACGGCGGCGATGAGCGCCACCAGCGAGAGGATGAAGATCACCCAGCCGGATCCGGCCTTCGCGCCCGCGGCGGCGCGCTCGACCACCGACGAAACCCGCGCCTGCGCGGCGCCGCTCAGCTCAGCCATTTCCACCCTGTGCGTTGCGCCAGGCGGTCGCGTGCCGCCGCCCGGTCGTCGATGAGGGGCGCACGATCGGGCCGTTTCTGTGGCCTGTCCAGCGCGCTACTGCCGGCGCGCCTTGGCGACATCCCCCGGCGTCACGTGGCCGGCCCGGCCGCCGAAGTGCTCGACCACGTAGTTGGACACCGCGGCGATCTCGGTGTCGGAGTAGTCGGCGCCGAAGGCCGGCATGAAGGCGTGGCCCTCCGGCGCGCTGACGCTGGAGCCGCGCAGCACCGTCTGGACGACGTTGAGGCCGGCCGGATCGCCCACCGAGGGCAGGCCGCGCAGCGCCGCGATCGGCGTCTGCTGGCCCTGGCCGTTCCAGGCGTGGCAGCTGGCGCAGGCGCCGGCGAAGAGCTCGCGACCTGAGCCCCTGGCGCGCTCCGAGCGCGGCGGGTCGGTGAGGGTGGAGGCCGCCAGCGTCGGCGGGTTCGGGTTGATCTCCGGGCCGCGGTCGCTGGCCTTCACGGTATGCAGATAGACCGCGATGGCGGAGAGGTCCGCCGGCGTCAGCTTGGCCAGCGAATAGTCCACCGCCTCCTTCATCGGCCCCCCTGCGGCGCCGCGTCCGGGCGCATAGCCCTGGCCGAGGTAGGCGGCGAGCTCGCCGTTGGTCCAGGCGCCGATCCCGTGCGCCGGGTCGGAGGTGATGTTCCAGGCGCTCCAGCCCTGGATGGTCTCGCCGGAGAGCGCCTGGCCGGACTTCAGGCCGTAGAGCAGGTTGCGCGGCGTGTGGCATTCGCCGCAGTGGCCGAGCGCGGTGACCAGATAGGCGCCGCGGTTCCAGTCGGCGGGCTTGGCGGCGTCGGCCTGGAATCCGTGGCGCGGCATGAACAGCAGCTTCCAGACGCGCATCAGCGGCCGCTGGTTGAACGGGAAGGCGAGGGCGTTCTCCGGCGCCGCGCGACGCACCGGCCTGAGGCTGAAGAGGTAGGCCTTGATCGCCAGCGCGTCGGCGTCGCTCATCGCGGCGTAGGAGGTGTAGGGGAAGGCCGGATAGAGCTCGCGACCCTCGTCGTCGACGCCCTTGTGCACCGCGCGCAGGAAATCGCCGTCGGTCCAGCGGCCGATGCCGGTGTCGCGATCGGGCGTGATGTTGGGCGAATAGATGGTCCCGAACGGCAGCCGGAAGGCGCGGCCCCCGGCGTAGGGAACCCCGCCCGCGGCGGTATGGCAGGCGACGCAGTCCGCGGCGGTGGCGACATAGGCGCCGCGCTGGACCAGCTCGGGCGTCGCCGGCTGCGCCGCCACCGCCGGCGCCGGCGGCGCTGGCCAGAACAGGAAGGCCGCCACCGCGACCAGCACGATCACCACGAGGCCGCCCAGGATGGTGAGCGCGCGCCTCATTCGCCGGCCTCAGGCGCGGAGGCCCCCTCCGCCCCTTCCGGGTCCCCCCTCCCCACAGGGGGAGGAGAAGGCGGCTGCAACCTCGAATCTACTCCCCCGTCCGGGGAGGGGGACTTCGAAGGGGTGGAGGGGGCTGCCGCCTCCGCAGCGCCGACCGCCAGCGGCAGCACGCCCGTGCCTTTCCAGCGCCGCTTGCGGGCGCCGCGGGCCAGGAGGGCGCGGTCGATGGGAAGCTCGCGCAGGCGCACGCCGGTGGCCGCGAAGATGGCGTTGCAGAGCGCCGGGGCGGCGGCCGTCGTGCCGGTCTCGCCGATCCCGCCCGGCGCCTCGGCGCTCGGCACGTGAACGACCTCCACCGGAGGCGTCTCGTTGATCCGCAGCATGCGGTAGTCGTTGAAGTTCGACTGCTGCACCCGGCCGCCCGCCAGGGTGATGCCCTGGTACATCGCCGCGGTGAGGCCGAAGATCAGCCCGCCCTCGAGCTGCTGCTTGACCAGGTTGGGATTGACCGCAAGCCCGCAGTCCACGGCCGCCGTGATCCTGCGCAGCGCCACGTCGCCGGCGTCGGAGACCGCCGCCTCGACGACGGCGGCGATGTAGCTGCCGAAGCACTTCTGAACGATGATCCCGCGCCCGCAGCCGTTGGGCAGCGACGAGCCCCAGCCGGCCGCCTTGGCGCAGACGTCGAGGACGTTGCGGGCCCGCGGGACGGCGCCGAGCAGGGCGCGGCGGTACTCGTAGGGGTCGCGGCTCGCGGCGAAGGCGAGCTCGTCGATGAAGCTCTCGACCACGAAGATGCCGTGGGTCGGCCCCACGCCCCGCCACCAGGAGACCACCACGCCCGGCGGCGGCCGCCACTGGACATAGTCCACCAGCATGTTCGGGAAGGCGCCGTAGACCGGATCGGCCACCTCCTCGACGGCGTCGGGGTCGACGCCGTTGGGGCGCATGCCGGCCGGCGCGTAGCGGGCGGTCACCGAGGCCGCGGTGACGCGGTGGCGCCAGGCCACCGGCTCGCCGCGCACGCCCACGCCCGCGGAGATGCGGTCGACGTACATCGGCCGGTAGTTGTCGTGGCGCATGTCCTGCTCGCGGCTCCAGACGAGCTTGACGGGGAAGGGGCAGGCCTTGGCGACGGCGGCGGCCTGCTCGACGTAGTCGATCTCCAGCTTGCGGCCGAAGGCGCCGCCGATCAGCTGGTTGTGCAGGATCACCCTGTCCTGGGCGACGCCGCAGACCTTGGCGACGCCGGCCTGCGCGCGGCTCGGGACCTGGGTGCCGCACCAGACTTCGACGGCGTCGTCGCGGACGTGGACCACCGCGGCCATGGGCTCCATCGGCGCGTGGCAGAGGAAGGGCTGGCGATAGACCGCCTCGATCCGCCGATCGGCGTCGGTGAAGGCGCGGTCGAAGTCTCCCGTCTGCACCGCCACCGCGCCCCGGCCGTTGATCGAGGTGGCGTCCAGGTCCGCCCACAGCCGGGCGGAGGTGAGGCCGGCGTTGGGGCCGTCGTTCCAGACCGGCGACAGCGCGGCCAGCCCCTGCGTGGCGGCCCAGAAGTGGTCGCCCACCACGGCCACGGCGTTCGCCAGGCGCACGACCTGCACCACGCCCGGGATCGCCCGCGCCGGCGCCTCGTCCACGGAGACCAGCGTCCCGCCCAGCACCGGGCAGTTCTGCACGGTGGCGACCTTCATCCCCGGGACCCTGATGTCGATGCCGAAGAGCGCGGCGCCGTTGACCTTGGCGGGCGTGTCGACCCGCTGCACCGGGCGGCCCAGCAGGCGGAACTGTCTGGGGTCCTTCAGCGTCACATTCTGCGGCATCGGCAGCTTCGAGGCGGCCTCGACGAGCTGGCCGTAGGGCGCGGAGCGGTTGCCCGTCAGGTGGCGGACGACCCCGCGTTCG
>JAQGIJ010000281.1 GCA_028291285.1 Phenylobacterium sp.
GATCGGCGCGGGACCTGCGGTGAAGCGCTACCTCGACCACTACGGCGCGCAGGGCGCCAAGGTGCTGCGCCACAGCGCCGAGCGCGACGACCTCGTCACCCTCTACGTCCGCGACGAGACCCTGCAGAACCCCGCCAAGGCCGCCGCGCTCGCCGCCTACGTCAGGCTCTGGGGCCGCGCCCAGCAATGGATCAACCAGCATCCTGCGGACTGGGCGAAGGCCTACTATCAGGACAACCAGGGCCTTTCGCCCGAGCTCGCCCGCTACGCCGTCGCCGCCAACGGCGAGACGGTGGTCCCGGCCCGCTGGGACCAGGCTGTGGCCCTGCAGCAGGGCTCCCTCGAGCTGATGGCGCGGACCACCCGCCGCAAGCCCTTCCGCGCCGCCACCCTGTTCGACCGCCGGTTCGAGCCGCTCGCCGCCCGGGGGTTCGCCGAGCTGCGCGAGGCCGCCGGCGTGAAGCTCGCCGCGCTGAAGGAGCCCACCCGATGAACGCCGTCACCTTGCGCGATCGCGCGACCGCTCGGGAGCTGCCGCCGGCCGCCCTCGGCGGCTTCCCCTTCGCCGACCGGCCGGCGCCGCCCGCGGCCAAGCCCCGCCGCCGCCTGGGCCTCTCCGCCGCCGACCCGCTGGGCTGGCTGCTCGGGCCCGCCCTGCTCCTGCTCGTCTGGACGCTCGGCTCGATGAGCGGCTGGATCGACAGCCGCATCCTGCCGGCGCCCTGGGCCACGGTGGCGGCGGCGCGCGAGCTGATCGCCGACGGCCGGCTGGGGTCGAACCTGGCCATCTCCGCCTGGCGCGCCGCCCAGGGCCTGGCCATCGGCGCGAGCGTCGGCCTCGCCGCAGCCCTGGTCTCGGGCCTGACGCTGACCGGCGGCTACCTGATCGACGGCGTCGTGCAGATGAAGCGGGCGATCCCGATCCTGGCGCTGATCCCGCTGCTCATCCTGTGGTTCGGCATCGGCGAGACGATGAAGGTGGCGGTGATCTCGCTCGCCGTCTTCATCCCGATCTACCTCAACACCCACGCCGCCCTGCGCGGGATCGAGAGCCGCTACGTCGAGCTGGCCGAGACGCTCGGCCTCTCGCGCACGGCCTTCCTGACCCAGGTGGTGCTGCCCGGCGCCCTGCCCGGCTACCTGCTCGGCCTGCGCTTCGGCGTCACCTCGGCCTGGCTGGCCCTGGTGGTGGTCGAGCAGCTCAACGCCACCAGCGGCGTCGGCTACATGATCAATCTCGCCCGCACCTACGCCGAGACCGACGTGATCGTCGTGGGCCTGGTGGTCTACGCCTTCCTGGGCCTGGCTTCCGACCTGTTGGTGCGGGCCCTGGAGCGACGGGCGCTCTCCTGGCGCAGGACGCTTTCAAGATGAACGCCGCCCTCCAACCCCCGGTGGTCCGGGTCCGCGACCTGGTGCGCCGCTACACCCTCAAGGGCGTGCTGAACGGCGTCGAGCTGGATATCCGCAAGGGCGAGTTCGTCGCCCTCCTGGGCCGCAGCGGCTGCGGCAAGAGCACGCTGCTGCGGGCGCTGGCCCAGCTCGACCACGAGGCCACCGGCTCCGGCGAGATCATCATTCCGGGGAAGCTCTCGGTGGTCTTCCAGGACGCCCGGCTGCTGCCCTGGAAGCGGGCGCTGGACAACGTCGTCCTGGGACTGACCGGCCGCGACGCCCGCGAACGCGGCCGGCGCGCCCTGGCGGAGGTGGAGCTGGCGGGCCGCGAGGACGCCTGGCCGGTCGAGCTCTCCGGCGGCGAGCAGCAGCGGGTGGCGCTTGCCCGCTCGTTGGTGCGCGACCCCGAGCTCCTGCTCGCCGACGAGCCGTTCGGCGCGCTGGACGCGCTGACCCGCATCCGCATGCACGCGCTGCTCAAACGGCTGGCGGCGGTCCACGCGCCAGCGGTGCTGCTGGTCACCCACGACGTCGACGAGGCGATCGAGCTCGCCGACCGGGTCGTCGTCCTCGAGCAGGGCAAGGTCGCCGCCGACGTGGCGGTGGACCTGCCGCCCGCCGGCCCCGAGCGCGCCGAAGCCTTCGCCGACCAGCGCCGCCGGCTGCTGGCCAGGCTCGGCGTGCATGACACCCTGGCCGAAGGCGGCTTCCGCGCCGAGGCCGCCAACGACTCCCGTCCCTCCCCTGAAGCCACCCGCGAACCCGGAGACGCCCGATGAGCCAATCCCGACGCCAGATCCGTCTCGGCGCCTTCCTGCAGGCGACCGGCCACCATGTCGCCGCCTGGCTCCATCCCGGTTCGCAGGCGGATGCAGGCCTGAACCTCGCCCACTACAAGGCGCTGGCCCAGGAGGCGGAGCGCGGCAAGTTCGACATGGTCTTCGTCGCCGACAGCCCCGGCGGCTACGGCGATCCCAACGACCTCGAGGTGTTCAGCCGCGATGGCAAGACCGCCCACTTCGAGCCCGTCACCTTGTGGTCGGCGTTGTCGCAGTCGACCTCGAACATCGGCTTCGTGGCGACCTCCACCACCACCTACGAGGACCCGTACACGACGGCCCGGAAGTTCGCCTCGCTGGACTGGATTTCCGGCGGGCGGGCCGCCTGGAACGTGGTCACCACCGGGGCCGACGTCTCGCCGAACTTCAGCCTCCCGGCCCACCTGGAGCATTCGAAGCGCTACGAGCGCGCCCAGGAATACGTCGACGTAGTCAAGGGCCTCTGGGACTCCTACGAGGACGACGCCTTCCTGCGCGACCGCGAGAGCGGGGTCTACCTCGACCGCGAGAAGCTGCACCTGCTGAACCACAAGGGCGCGCACTTCCAGGTGCGCGGGCCGCTGAACATCGGCCGGCCGCCGCAGGGCTATCCGGTGATCGTCCAGGCGGGCGCCTCGGAGGCCGGACGCGACCTGGCCGCGCGCACCGCCGAGGTGATCTTCACCGCCAACCAGACCCTGGAGGACGCCCAGGAATTCTATTCCGACGTCAAGAGCCGGCTGGCGAGGTTCGGCCGGCGGCCGGAGCAGCTGCTGGTGATGCCGGGGATCTTCCCGGTGCTCGGCGGGACCGAGGCCGAGGCCGAGGCCAACTACGAAGCGCTGCAGGCGCTGGTGCATCCCGCCACCGCCTGGAGCATCCTCAAGCGCCACTACGTGGGCGTCGACCTCTCCGGTTATTCGCTGGACGACGAGGCGCCGCCGCTGCCCGGCGACACCAACTTCTCCAAGAGCCGGCTGAAGCTGGTCTCCGGCATCGTCGAGCGCGAGCGGCCGACCTTGCGCCAGCTCTACCGCGCAGTCGCCACGGCCCGCGGCCACCGCACTGTCGTGGGCACGCCCGAGCAGATCGCCGACGCCATGCAGGACTGGTTCGAGAACGGCGCCGCCGACGGCTTCAACATCATGCCGCCGGTGCTGCCGGTGGCGCTCACCGACTTCATCGAGCAGGTGATCCCGATCCTGCGCCGGCGCGGCCTCTTCCGCACCGACTACGAGGGCGCGACCCTGCGCGAGAACCTCGGGCTCGAGCGGCCGGAGAACGGCCTCGCCGCCGCCCGCCGGAACGCCGCGGCGGTCGGCTGATGGACGGCTCGGGCGTGGCCGATCCGGCGTCCTGGCCGGCCTCGCGCCGGCTCGACGGCCGCGCGCTCGACCAGCTGTTCCGAGACGCCCGGACGCGCAACGGCTGGTCCGACCGGGGCGTGCCGCGGCAGCTGCTGGAGGAGCTCTACGCGCTGGTGAGCCTGGGGCCCACCTCGGCCAACACCTCGCCGGCGCGGTTCCTGTTCGTGACGAGCGCGGAGGGCAAGGCCCGGCTGCTGCGGCACGTCTCCGCGGGCAACCAGGAGAAGGTGCGCCAGGCGCCGGTCTGCGCCGTCGTCGGCTACGACCTCGCCTTCGCCGAGCACCTGGTGCGGCTGTTCCCCCACGCGCCGGGGGCCGCGGCCTGGTTTGACCGGCCGGAGGTGGCGCAGGAGACCGCCTTTCGGAACGGCACGCTGCAGGGCGCCTACCTGATCCTGGCGGCCCGCGCGCTGGGGCTCGACGTCGGCCCCCTCTCCGGCTTCGACGCGGCGGGCGTGACGGCGGAGTTCTTCGCCGGCACGCGGGTGCAGGCCAACTTCCTCTGCAACCTGGGCTACGGCACGGACGACGCCCTGTTCCCGCGCCACCCCAGGCTCAGCTTCGAGGCCGCCGCGCGGCTGGTCTGAGCCGGGTCAGCCCCGCTGCAGCGCGACCTGCACCACCTCGGTGCGGCCGCTGCGGAAGCCCGCCTCGCAATAGGCCAGGTAATAGCGCCAGAGCCGGCGGAAGCGGGCGTCGAAGCCGAGCTCGGCGATCTGCGGCCAGGCGGCGTCGAACCCTTCGCGCCACGCCGCCAGCGTGCGCGCGTAGTCCTGGCCGAAGCGCGCCCAGCCGTCCGGCGAGACGCTCAGCCCCGCCCGCCCGGCCTCGCGCGCCAGGCGGCCCTGCGTCGGCAGCATGCCGCCCGGAAAGATCTCCAGCTGGATGAAGTCCGGCCGGCGCTGATAGTCCTCGAAGAGGTCGTCGCGGATGGTGATCACCTGCAGACCCGCCCGGCCGCCAGGCTTCAGCAGCTGGGCCAGACGCTGGAAGTAGACGGGCCAGAAGGCCTCCCCCACCGCCTCGAACATCTCGATGGAGACGACGGCGTCATAGCGACCCGCGACGTCCCGGTAGTCGACCAGCCGGACCTCCACCCGCTCGGCGAGGCCGGCGCGGAACAGGCGCGCCTGGGCATAGGCCTGCTGGGCGGGTGAGAGGGTGATGGCCGTCACCTTGGCCCCGAGCTCGCCCGCGGCGAACGCCGCAAACCCGCCCCAGCCGCAGCCGACCTCGAGCACGTCCGCTCCCGGGCGCACGCCGGCGATCTGCGCGATGCGCCCGTACTTGCGCCGCTGGGCGGCGTCCAGCGGCTCGTCCGCCGTCGCGAACAGGGCCGAGGAATAGGTCATGCCCGGGTCGAGCCACAGCTGATAGAAATCGTTGCCGAGATCGTAGTGGGCCAGGATGTTTCGCCGCGCGCCCGAACGGCTGTTGCGGTTCAGCGCATGCAGCACCGCGTGGCCGAGCTGCAGCAGGCGCAGCCCCCGCAGCCGCTCGGCCACCTTGTCGTAGTTCGCCGCCACCGCGTTCAGCAGGGCCGCGAGATCCGGCGTCTCCCAGTCGCCGGCGAGGTAGCCGGCGGCGAAGCCCAGATCGCCCTTGGTGAGCACGCGGCGGGCCGCGCGCCAGTTGCGCAGCGTCCAGCGCGCCTCGCTTCCCGGGCCGCCCGCGGCGATACGGATCGCGCCCGGCCGCCCCGGCAGGTCCACGACGAGCTCGCTGTCGCGCCAGTGGTCCGCCACCCGCCGCAGGACCGGACGCGCCAGCCAGGGCCCGGACTTCAGGGAATGGGCGGCGGCGCGCTGGGTGCTCATGGCCTAACCCTGCCTCTCGCCCCGCCCGGCCCGGGTCGCAGATCCAGCGCGGCGCAGGCGACATGACCGAAACCCGCGCCGCGCGACAAGAGGAAAGCCAAACAAGGTTCTTCCAGCATGAGGCCGCGCGGTCGCAAACGCATACCGATGTTCTCAATATATCGGGCGACTGGGTCTCGCGTGCCAAGCTTTATGACGCTCACAAATGTCACGCGAGTGTAATAAGCGGCGCCGTCGCAGTAATCGTGCCGCCATTTTATACACCGAACGCCTTCTGCGGACGCCCACGCCCTGGCCCCGTTGAATTCACCCGCCCTGCATCATTGCTTGGCGCCGCGCAGTTCGGCGGCGGGCCTCACTCCCCTGAGGTCCGTCTGGGTCCGCCGGCCGTAAGACGCAGGAGGGGCAGTAGACATGACTCACGCTTTCAGTGGGTTCGCGGCCGTGCGCGCCGCGGACATCAGCCGCGTTCGCCGAAAAA
>JAQGIJ010000303.1 GCA_028291285.1 Phenylobacterium sp.
CCGGCGCCGGACGCCACCCTGAGCCTGGAGGGCGGCGCCGTCGCTGCGGGCGTCGGTTTTGTCTGGGGCTCGGGCACGCTCGATTTCGGCGGCGCTCCGCACAAGGTGAAGGTGTCGGGGCTGTCGATCGTCGACGTCGGGGCCGCGAAGATCAGCGCCTCCGGCTCGGTCTACAACCTGAAGAACATCTCCGACTTCGACGGGACCTACACGACCTTCGCGGCGGGCGCGACGGTCGCCGGCGGCGGCGGCGTCGCCTATCTGCGCAACCAGAACGGCGTGGTGATCCGGCTGGACAGCACGACGGAAGGCCTGCGCCTCAACCTCTCCGCCAGCGGGGTGACCCTGAAGGTCAAATCCTGAGCGCAGGGCGCGCGGGGTCCTTCACGCGAAGGGTCCCGCCGATCTTCCACGAGGAAATGGTCGTGAGCCTGTGGTCTGACACCATAATGGGCGACGGCGGCCCCTGGCCGACAGCCTGTCCCGCCTGTGCGGCCGTCCAGCGGGCGCCTTCGGCCGGCCGAGGCGCGATCGCCTGCGGCGTCTGCGGAACCGAGCTTGAGCGCGGCGTGGGGCGCAGCTTCGACGCCGCCTTCGCCGCCGCCAGCGGCGCGCTCCTGCTGCTCATCCCCGCCAACGGCCTTGTGTTCCTGCAGACCGACGTCGCCGGCGCGATGCGCCAAAGCTATCTGTTCTCCGGGCCGCTGGAGCTCTGGCGGGAGGGGTGGCCTGCGCTGGCGATCCTGGTGGCCGCCGTCCTGGTCGTCGCACCGTTCGCCCGGTTCGCCCTTCTGACGCTCGTCCTGGGCTGTCTTCGTCTGGGAAGGCGTCCCGCCTGGCTCGGCGCGGCCTTTCGCTGGGCCGACGGATTACAGGTCTGGGCCATGGTCGACGTAGCCCTGCTGGCTCTGTGGATCGCCTACACGCGGCTCGACGCCACCGTCGCCACGCGGTTGGGCGCGGGCGGGGCCTGTTTCATCGCCGCGGCCCTGCTGACGCTGCTCACCCGCGCGACCCTGAACAAGGCGGCGGTCTGGCGCGCCATCGCCGAGCAGCCGCCGGTGGAGGTGAGGTCCACCCTCGTGGCCTGCGGCGCCTGTCGGCTGCTCATGCCAGCGCCTGCCGCCCGCGACACCTGCCCGCGCTGCAGGGCTGCGCTGCAGGCGCGAAACCCTGGCGCGGTCCGCCGCGCCGCGGCCCTCACCCTGGCCGGGCTGCTGCTCTACCTGCCCGCCAACCTCTTCCCCATGGCGACGGTCCCGATCGGCCTCGAGGCGAGCAGCTACACCGTCCTCGAGGGTGTCCGTGACCTGTTCCAGGCGCGGCTGTTGGGGCTTGGGCTGCTGGTCTTCTCCGCCAGTTTCGCCATTCCTCTGCTCAAGCTGGTCGGCATGAGCTGGCTGGTCGGCTCCGTTCTCGGTCGATCCGACCGGCGGCTGATCGCCAAGACGCGGCTCTACACCGTCATTGAAGAGATCGGCCGCTGGTCGATGGTCGATCCTCTGGTGATCGCCCTGTTCGTGCCGGTGATCCAGTTCAACGCGAAACTCTACGGCCGCGCCGAACCGGCCGCCACGGCCTTCGCGTCCGTCGTCATCCTGACCATGATCGCCACCCGTCTGTTCGACCCCCGGCGTCTGTGGGACGTCGCGCGAGGCGCGCCATGAACGACGCCGAAATGCCGGCAGGACCGCCGCGCACCGACGCCCGGGAGATCCGCACGCGCTGGCCGGGACTGGTCTGGGCGGTCCCGCTGGCGGCGGCGATGGTGGTCGCCTATCTCGCCCTGACCGCCGTCTCCAATCGCGGCGTGAATATCGTCGTGGTGTTCGACAAGGCGGCGGGCGCGCGGGCCGGCGAGACCCCCGTCATCTACAAGGGCGTGCGCGTCGGGCGGGTGGTGAAGATCGCCGTGTCGCGCGACGCCAGGCACGTCGAGATGACCTTGCGCATGGCCCCGGAAACCCGCGATGCGCTGCGCGACGGGGCCAGGTTCTGGCTGATCGGGGCATCCCCCAGCCTGATGGATCTCTCCAGTCTGCAGGCGGTAGTGTCGGGCGTGTCGATCGGCGCCTCGCCGGGGACGGGAGCGCCGCGCCGCCGGTTTGTGGGTCTCACGGCGCCGCCGCCGGTTCCAGCGGACGTGGTCGGCACTCCCTATGTGCTCGAGGGCGCGTTCGGCTCGACCCGCCCAGGCGCCGGCGTCTACTACCACGGCCTCGAGGTCGGGAAGGTCACCCGCATCGCTCTCCGGCAGCCGGACCGCTTCCAGCTCTCCATCTTCGTCACCGCGCCGTACGATCGGCTCGTGACGTCCGGAAGCCGGTTCTTCAGCACCAAGGCGCTGGAGATCAAGCTCGACGGATCGGGGATCACCGGCGAACTCGGCCCCGGCAGCTCGCCGCTGACTGGAGGCGTCGAATTCGAGACGCCCGAACCTTACAGCGGCGCGCCGCAGAGTCCGGCGGGGACGCTTTTCCCGGTCTATCCAGACGCGGCGCGGGCCGAGAGCGCCCCGAGCGGCCGCGCTGTGCGGTATCAGGCGCGCTTCCACAAGGCGGGTGGCGTGCTGCGCGACGGCGCGCCCGTGGTGTTGGCGGGCTTTCCGATCGGGCGGGTGGTCGACCATCGGCTGGCCGCAGATCCTCTCGGAGCGGATGTGTCCGGCATGGTCACCCTGGAGATCGAGCCGGCGACTCTCGGCCTGAGCGTCGCAGGCGAAGAGGCGGACCGCCGGCGTCGGACCGATCAGCTGCTGCTGGGCCTCGTGCGTCACGGCTATCGCCTGCAGCTGGCCCAGAACCCTCCACTTATCGGCGCCACCGGACTCGAACTGCGCCAGGTGTTGCGTCCAGCGGCGTATGCGCCCGCGCCAGTTGGCCAGGTGACGGCCCTGCCCACGGCGGAGACCGCCAGCTTCGGCGACCTCTCGGAAAAGGCCAATGCGGCGCTCGGCGCACTCGACGCCGTGCCGATCGAGCAAATCGGTCAGGACGTCCGCCGCGTGACGAAGCAGCTGTCGGTTCTGGTCTCCTCGCCCGAGGTCCGCGACGGTCTGAAGCACCTGGATTCGACGCTCGCCGGTCTCGACGAGATCACCGCCGCGGCGAAGCCAAAGGTCGGTCCGCTGGTCGACAAGCTCACCGCGGCGGCAGACCAGATGCAGGTCCTCGCCGGCTCAGCCAACAAGATCGTCAGCGGGGAGGGGGCCTCTCAGGACGCCAACCTCCCGGACGCCATCCGCCAGCTGACCGAGGCCGCTCGCTCCCTCCGCTCGCTCGCCGACTACCTCGACCGCCACCCCGAGGCGGTGCTCAAGGGAAAGAGGCCCGGGTCATGACACCGCGCCCCCGCGCCGCGCGCCAATGTTCATATGCGCCAGGCCGCGAGCTCTTCGGCGGCGCCGTCCGCGGCGTGACCCTGCTGGCGCCGGCGATCCTGCTCGCCGCATGCGGGCATAGCGCGCCCACTCGGTTCTACGCCTTGGATCCTCACGGGCCGCCGCCGCCGCTCGTTTTCGTGGCCAAGGCCGACCCGGTGCGGGTCTTGGCGGTGCGCGTGCCGCCGCAGCTCGACCGGCTGGAAGTCGCTCGCGAGGCTGCGGGCGGGGCCGTGCAGGTCGATGACCTCAATCGCTGGAGCGCCCCGCTCGGGGACCTTGCGCGCAATGTGTTTTCGGAGGACCTGGCCGATCGACTGCCCGGCGTGGAGATCCTTCCGGCGAGGGCGCAGGCGCTGGACAAGACGCGCGACCTTACGGTCGAGATCCTTTCCCTGCGGCGCCAGGAAAGGGGATTTGAGCTCAGCGCCATGCTCGAGGTCGCCGACGCCGCGACCGGGCGAATCCTGAACAGTCAAACGGTGCGCGTGTTCGTGGCCTCAAATCCTTCGGACGCAGCGGCCGAGGCGAAGGCTCTCAGCAGTCTTCTGGCGAAGCTCGCCGACCTCATCTTGCCGCGCCTGGCGACGCCGGCGACCGTGGCGCAGAAGGTCGATTGAGCCCGGTCGCCGGGCGGCGCCGAGACAAGCCGGCGCCAGCGACGGCAAGGCGCTTCAATACCGTTCTCCAGCCATCGGCGAACAAGACGCCCGAGGCGTCAGCCTCGCCAGGCAATGGACCGGGGTCGCAGGTCACGGAGCGGTGTCGTCCGCCGTCCTCACCTCCCGCCAAGCCGGTGCAGAACCAGGAATAGGATCCCAATGCTCGGATTGATGCAGAACTGGCCGCTGACCGTCGACCGCAT
>JAQGIJ010000337.1 GCA_028291285.1 Phenylobacterium sp.
GAATAAAGTCCGGTCGCGGAGTGCTCAAAAAGCAGAGCCTTCGTCCCCGGCGCATGAGCGGGCAAACGCCCGCAAGTCCTCCGCAGGCGTCCCGGAGGACTAGGAAGATAGGTTCGGCGCGCCTGTAGCCGGTGAGATAGCTGTGGTGCCAGGCGGGATGTGTGGATGGGGTGGCGTAAGGATCTCGCGACCATAGCTGCTCCCATGCATTGTAAATCTGGCCGATGTCGGCAACCACCTCAGCCGTGAGGCGGCCTTGTGTGGGGCGCGCTTGCTCCAATTGCTGGTGATCAAGCATCCTGAACACTCCTGCCGCGGCCTCCGACTGCTGACGGGCGGCCGGGGGCGCTTGAATCGGTGGGCCTCGTCGGGACGGACGAGGCCTTGTCTAGGAGAGGGGGATGGAGACGCGCCATCCTCGCAGCGGCTCCACAAAGGATGCGCGCGGCTCACGTGCGGCGCTATTTCATCTGCTACCCGATCGGCTTTAAACGGCTCGCCAAGAAGATTCGCGCGCGCCCAGCCCCGCGGAATCGCGATGCCGCGCTTGAGAGGAATGAGCGGATCTGGTTCATCGTCGCCGTGCGCTGCGCGACCAGGCGCGCGCGCAGACGGTGCTCCGCGACCGCGCGAGCGTGCTTCAGGAGAAGACCGGTCGCCCGGCGTCGAGTGAAGCTCAATACCTCACTCTGCCACGCAGATGCCGTTGGGGAGCGTCCACCCCATCACCCATGGCTATCGTTGCGAGTTGGCTCCTATCCGGACTAAGAGCGGGGTGATGGCTCTTTTGCTGCAGTAGGGGAACGCGAAATGGGCTTCGCCTTTAAGCCGATGGACGGGTAGCTCAGAGGCAGAGCGCCGTGACCAACATCACGGAGGCCGTGCGGTTCAATTCCCACCCTGTCCACCATTCCGCGCTGTCGCAAGGACGCGCCAGAGTGAGGAGTCCGCTTGCCACCGAGGCTGTGTGAAAACAGCGAAGCAGCCTAGATTCCTGAGCAGGGCCTCCGGGGGTCGGGATGAAGCGCTTCATCGAGGGTGAGGACCGGCGTCAGGGCACTGCTTCCGGAATACCTGGCGGCGCCCGTCAGCCGCTTCGGACCGTGTGGCCGCCCCCCGCCTTCGCTGGCCGATCCGCTCGGAAGGTCCAACGGGCCGGCGGCTCCGGTCTCAGGTGAAGATAAAGTCGCCCACGTCCAGACTGGCTTTCGAGACGCCGGTCAGGGTGATCGTGTTCTGGCTGTCGATGGTGATCACGCCGTCGCCGGCGACATCCTGCGTCTTCGCCAGGAGCGCGTCGAAGGCGGCCTGAGCGGTTGCGCCGCTCCCGACGCCAAGCATCGCCCGGGTCAGCTGGATGTGGTCGTCGCTCGAGGCTCCGGACACGAACCCGTTGATGACGTCCTTGCCGAACCCCGCGCCGAACACGAACACGTCGTCGCCGGCTCCCCCGGCCAGTGTGTCCGCGCCCGCGAAGCCGATGATGCTGTCGTCGCCGGGGCCACCCGCCAGGCTGTCGCTGGCGGAACTCCCGAACAGGACCTGCCCGGCGCCCGCGGCGCTGTTCCCGGCGCGATCGTCCGCCGTCACCGTGATGGCATGGGGCGTGTTCGAGAACGCCTTCGACAGCGACCAGACTCCGGTGTTGCCCGCCGTCACCTGCCCGAGCTCCGTCGCGCCATCGAAGATGTGAACGATGGCCGCCGGTTCGGCCGTGCCGGTGAGCTTGGTCGTCGTCGCGCTGGTGATCACGGGGGCGATCATCGTGGTGTCCACCGTCAGGGTCAGCAGACCGGAAGTCGCCGAGACATTCGCTGCGTCGTCCGTGGCCCCCGCCGTCAGCTTGTGAACGCCGTCGGGCAGCCCGCCGGTCGTGATGGACCAGGCCCCGGACGAGTCCGCGATCGCCGTCCCGACGTCGACCGATCCGTCGTGCAGGGTGACGAGTGAGCCCGCCTGTGCGGTTCCGCGAAGCGTCGGCGTCGCATCGCTCGTGATGTTGTCGCTGTTGCTGCGTCCTGTATCCAACTCCGGCGGCAGATCCGGCGTCGAGGGCCGGGAGGGCGGGGTTGTGTCGATGACGATCGCCACGGTGTCCGAGGGGGGGCCAACGCCACCGACCGGACTGCTCGCTGTGGCCGAGATCACGTGGGACCCGGCGCTCAAGCTGGACGCGGTGATGCTCCAGGCGCCCGTGCTGCCGGTGATCACCTGACCGAGCTGCTTCGAGCCTTCGAGCAGTTGCACCGTCGTCCCCGTCGCGGCCGTGCCGACGAAGGTGGGCGTGGTGTCGTTCGTCAGATTGTCTGTGTTCGACGTTCCTGTATCGGAGGCGTCCTGGAGGTCGGGGGCGGATGGCGCCGGGGGTACGTTTGAATCGTCGTTGGTGATCGAACCGGCGGCGGTGGCCTGGCTGATCGCGGCCCCGCCGGAGGCGTTCGACAGGGTGACTGTGAAGCCTTCGTTGGCTTCTTGCGCCGTGTCGCCGGCGACGTTGACGGTGATGACCTGCGAGCTCTCCCCAGCGGCGAAGCTGACCTGGCCGCTGGGCAGGGTTCCGCCGAAGTCGGCGGCGTCGGCCGGGGCCGCCCCCGAGCCGGTCACCGCCCAGTTGGCGGTGGTGGCGCCGGAGAGGTCGCCGGAGCGGGTGACGGTGAAGGTGAAGGCGGTCGAGCCGCTGTTCCCCTCGGCCTTGGTGGCGTCGGTCGCCGCCAGGCTGAGGGAGGGCGGGGCGGAGTCGTCGTTGGTGATCGAGCCGACGGCGGCGGCCTGGGTGACGCCACTCGACCCGGAGGGGTTCGACAGGGTGACGGTGAAGCCCTCGTCGGATTCGAACACCGTGTCGGCGGCGACGTCGACGGTGATGACCTTCGAGCTCTCGCCCGCGGCGAAGCTGACGTGGCCGGAGGGCGCGGCGCCGCCGAAGTCGGCGGCGTCGGCCGGGGCGGCGCCCGAGCCGGTCACCGCCCAGTCGGCGGTGGTCGCGCCGGAGAGATCGCCCGAGCGGGTGGCGGTGAAGGTGAAGGGCGTCGAACCGCTGTTCCCCTCGGCCTTGGTCGCGTCGGTCGCCGCAAGGCTCAGGAAGGTGGTGGCGTCGTCGTCGACAATCGCGCCGTGAGCGGTGGCCTGGGTGAGCAGGGCCGAGCCGGACGCGTTCGACAGGGTGACGGTGAAGCCCTCGTCGGCTTCGAACACCGTGTCACCGGCGACGTTGACGGTGACGTTCGTCGAGCTTTCGCCGGCGGCGAAGCTGACGTGGCCGGAGGGCAGTCCGCCGCTGAAATCGGCGGCGTCGGCCGGGGCTGCGCCGGAACCAGTCACGGCCCAGTCGGCGGTGGTGGCGCCCGAGAGGCCGCCGGAGCGCGTGACGGTGAAGGTGAAGGCGGTCGAGCCGCTGTTTCCCTCGGCCTTGACGGCGTCGGTCGCCGCCAGGCTGAGCGAGGTGGTCGAAATTGTGATTACGTTGTTGTCGAAACCGTAGCCGCTCGTCACGTGGAGCTGACCTGAGGGGGTTCCTTGCAGCGTGAGGACGGTCTCGAATAGGCCGTTGTTGTCCCCGTCGATCTTCAGGAGGGCATTCGCGCCGCTCGTATCGAGCAATACGTTTGCGCCGCTCGCCAGGCTTTGCTTGAGCACGATCCGATCGCCATCGCCGTAATCGGTGATCAGGTCACCGTTTAGCTCGCCTGCGCTGGAGGCCTGGAAAACGTCGACGCCGCCCCCGCCTGTAATCGTGTCGGCGCCAGGCCCGCCGACAATGGTGTCGTCACCTAGTCGGCCGTCGAGGATGTTGTTGCGGGTGTTCCCCGTGATCAGGTTGGCGTCGTCATTGCCGGTCCCGTTGATAACCGCCGTGCCGGTGAGGGTGAGGTTCTCGACGTTGGCCCCCAGCGTATAGGCGCTGTTGCTCTCGACAGTGTCGATGCCGCCCCCGTTCGCCTGGCTGAGCGTCTCGACCACGACGTCGCCCGAGCTGTCGACCACGTAGGTGTCGTTCCCCGGCCCACCCTCCATCCGATCCGCGCTGCCCCCGCCGATCAGCCGGTCGTCGCCGAGGCCGCCGATGAGCGTGTCCCTCAGGTTACCGCCGTCGAGCGTGTCGTTTCCGTCGCCGCCTGTAATGACGTTGGCGAGTTCGTTGCCGGTTCCCTGGAAGGCGCCGGCGCCGGTGAAGGTCAGGTTTTCGACGTTGGCGCCCAGCGTGTAGCTGGGGACGGCGGTCTTGACCGTATCCGTGCCCTCGCCAGCGATTTCGATCACCCGATCGCCCAGGCTATCGACGACATAGACGTCGTTGCCCCGGCCGCCGATCAAGGTGTCGGCGCCGCCGCCGCCGTCGAGGATGTCGTTGCCCCCCAGCCCGGAGAGCTGGTTGGGCCCGCCATCTCCGGTGAGGATGTCCTTGTACGCTGACCCCTCGAGGTTCTCGATCGAGACCAGGTGATCGCGCGGGGTTCCCGCGAGCGTGCCGTTGTCGGCGCCGAGATTGAGAAGGGCGTTGTACCAATCGGTGGCGATCTTCTGATAGCCGCTCGCATTGGGATGGACGCCGCTGTCCGCCGGCGGCGCCGACATGTCGGCGCTCGTCAGGTCGCTCATGTCGACGAAGGTGATGTCGACCCCGGCGGCGTGCTTTTCCGCCACCACGTCCGGGATCATCGCATTGTACGCCGCGATGACCGCGGTGCGGTGGTCCGTCTGCGCGATCGCAGGCGGGATCGGGCCGATCAAGATCTTCGGCGGGTCGGGCTGCGCGGCGATGTCGTCGATCAGGTGTGCGAGCCTGTCGGCGATCTGTTGCGGCGTCGTTGCGCCTTTATTGGTGTCGTTCGTGCCGATGATCAGCAGCACGATGTCCGGTCGGGAGGCCGCGAGCCAGCCGCTGACCCCGGCGTCAACGTCCGTAATGGTGTAGCCGGGATGGCCTTCGTTCTCGCCATCTTCGAACTGCCCGGCCACGCGCCCGCTGCCCACGAAGTCGATCGTGAGATTGTTGCCTGTCAACTCGCTCCAGAGCAGGCCTCGATAGCCGCCGAGCGTCGTGGCTTCGGGAGATCCGTAGGTGATGGAATCACCCAAGGGCATGACGCGCGGGATATAGGCGGCGATCCCCGTCCCGAGATTGGCGACCACGCCCCGGCTGCTCGAGGCGTAACTTGCGGTGTCGTTCCCGGCCCCCCCGTCCAGGGTTTCGTTTCCGCTTCCGCCTGGGAGCACGTCGTCGCCATCAGTACCCACGCCCATCACAAAGCTCCCATAGAAGCCCTACGCAGGGACAGCGCCACCTCCCGCTGCGGTAGTGGGCGACGTCCACCATCATCAAGGATGGTTGGCCTACACGCTGATCAGCGTGATGGCCTTGTCCTGCGACAAACGCATCACCGAATGCACGACCTGTTAAGGCGACGCCTCGGGCCTGCCACTGAGTTCGCACCCGCTCAGACCAGCAGGAAATCCGAGGACTGCAGGTTCACGGCGAGGGAAAAGGTCGCAATCGGAACGGCCGCGGCGCCGCCCTGGCCATCGGGGTCCCAGGAGAGCAGCTTGGTAGCGCTGGTATAGACGAACTGGCCATGACCGATCGCCGTCGCGCTGGTCCCCGACACGAACCAGGCCGGATCGAGCGCGCCCGGCGCCAGGGACGGATCGAAACCCGAGGCCTGGATGCCGATCTTGTCCACTCCTTGGGTGAAATCCGAGATCTGGTCCTTGTTGTTGAGCACCGCCCCGGTGAACAGGAACAGATCCGCATCCGCGCCGCCGCTCAGCGTGTCGGCGCCCAGACCGCCCACCAGAGTGTCCGGGCCGTTCTCGCCATAGATCTTGTCGGCGCCATCGTCGCCATAGAGCTGGTCCGCGCCATCCCCGCCCCTGAGGATGTCGTTACCGGTCGCACCATGCAGAAGATCGTTGCCGGCCCCGCCCGTGATGGAATTGTCGATCTCGTTGCCGGTCCCGACGAACGCGCCCGTCGTGCCGATATACGTCAGGTTCTCGACATTGCTTGTGAGCGTATAGCTGCCGAGCGTGGTCTTGACCGTGTCAATACCGCCGGCGTCGGCGCCCGTGTTCGGATCCGTCTCGCTTACGATGTCGCCAAGATTGTCCACCAGATAGGTGTCGCTGCCGCCGCCGCCCTGGAGCGTGTCGGCGCCGAGCCCGCCATCGATCGTGTCGTTGCCGGCCCCGCCGATGATCAGATTGTCGCTCCCGCTGCCCGTGGCCCTGAAGGCGCCGGCGCCGGTATAGACGAGCTCCTCGACGTTGGCGGGCAGGGTGTAGGCGTCGACCGCCGTCTGCACTCTGTCGCGTCCGCCGCCGGGATCCTCGACCACCCCATCGTTGATCAGGACCGTATAGGTGTCGTCGCCTGCGCCGCCTTTGAGCGTGTCCTTGAGGCTGTCGAGCCCGCCGCTGAGCGTGTCGTTGCCGGCGCCGCCCGTGATCAGGTTGGCCAGCTCGTTGCCGACGAACTGGAAACCCACGTTCGGATCGGTGTTGAGGGAGGTCAGGTTCTCGATGAAGCTCCCGCTCGCAAGCGTGTAGCCGAGGGTGGTCTTGACCGTGTCCACGCCGCCCGCGTCCGCGCCCGTGTTCGGATCCGCCTCGCTCACGACGTCGCCGGCATTAGCGACCATATAGGTGTCGTTGCCGGCCCCGGCCTGGAGCGTGTCGGCGCCGAGCCCGCCATCGAGGGTGTCGTTGCCGGCTCCGCCGACGATCAGATTGTCGCTCGCATTGCCCGTGCCCTTGAAGGCGGCGGCGCCCGTGTAGACGAGGTCCTCGACATTGTCGGGGAGGGTGTAGAGCGTGAGCGCCGTCAGCACCTTGTCGTGCCCGGCCCCTGGAGCCTCCATCACCACGTCATTGACCTGGACCGTATAGGTGTCGTCTCCGGCGCCGCCGTTCAGGGTGTCCTTGACGCTGTCGTTGCCGCCGCTGAGCGTGTCGGCCCCAGGGCCGCCATTGATGACGTTGACGAGCTCGTTGCCGGTCCCCTGGAATCCGACGCTGGGATCGGTGTTGGTGGTGGTGAGGACCTCGACGTACTGGGGCAGGGTGTAGCTGGGGAGCGAGGTGTTGACCGTGTCGTAACCGCCGGCGTCGCCACCCGTGCTCGGATCGATTTCGCTGACCACGTCGCCGACGTTGTCGACAACATAGGTGTCCTTGCCGGCCATGCCCATCATGGTGTCGGCGCCGGCTGCCCCGTCGAGGGTGTTGTTGCCGAGGTTCCCGATGAGCACGTTGGCGAGTTCGTTGCCGGTGGCGGTGACGCTTGAGGTGCCGGTGAGGGTTAGGTTCTCGAAATTGGGGCCCAGCGTCCAGGCGCGGGTGCTCTCGACCGTGTCGATCCCGCCCCCGTCCGCGGCGCTGAGCGTCTCGATCGCAGTGTCGTATCCGGCGTCGACTGAGTAGGTGTCGTTCCCGGCCCCCCCCTCCATCCGATCCAGGCCGCTCCCGCCGATCAGCCTGTCGTCACCGGCTCCGCCGATGAGGGTGTCGTTCAAGAGCCCGCCGTCGAGCGTGTCGTTCCCGGCTCCGCCGGTGATGACGTTCACCAGCTCGTTGCCGGTCCCCACGAAGTTGCCGACGCCGATAAAGGCCAGGTTCTCGAAATTCGCGGGCAGCACATAGCTGGTGAAGGTGGTCCTGACTGTGTCGGTCCCCTCGCCGGTGAGCTCGATCAACTGATCTCCCGGGTTGTCCACCACGTAGTAGTCGTTGCCTTGGCCGCCGATCATGGTGTCGGCGCCGCCGCCGCCGTCGAGGATGTCCGCGCCGCCCAGCCCGACGAGCATGTTGGGGCCGTCGGTCCCGGTCAGGACGTCCTGATAGGGTGACCCTTGGAGATTCTCGATCGAGACGAGTTGGTCGTGCGGCCCCCCTGCGAGCGTGCCGCTGTCGGTCCCCAGGGTCAGCAGCGCGTCGTACCAATGCTCGGCGATCTTCTGATAGCCGATCGGATTGGGATGTACGCCGGGATCCGGCGGCAGCGACATGTCGGTCGAGGGCGACAGGTCGCTCATGTCGACGAAGGTGATGTCGACGCCCGCGGCGCGCTTTTGCGCGACCAGGTCGGGAATGGCGGCATCGTACGCCTGGATCGCCGCGATCCGGTCGGCGGGCTGGTTGTCGTTCGGCACCGGGCTCGGGCCGATGAATATCTTCGGCGGGTGGCCAGGCTGGGCGGCGATGATGTCGTCGATGAGGTGTGAGAGCCGGCCGATCAACACGTCCGTGGTCGGGCGCGGCGTTCGGCTGGTGTCGTTGGTGCCGATGATCAGCAGCACGACGTCCGGCTGGGCGGCCGGGATCCACGTGCCGACCTGACCGTCGATGTCAGTGATGGTCCAGCCGCCATGGCCTTCGTTGTCGGGGTCGTCGATGCTCGCGAACGGGTTCGACCCCACGAAGTTGACCGTAAGGCCGTCGGCCCTCAGGAGGTCCCACAGCGGGCCGCGATAGCCGCCCACGGTCGTCGAGCCGATGCCGTAGGTGATCGAGTCGCCGAGCGGCATGATCTTGGGCTCATAGGCGACGACCCCGGTTGCGAGATTGGCGATTACGCCCGTGGCGGCCGTGGCGTAGCTGGCCGTGTCGTTCCCTGCCCCGCCGTCCAGGGTCTCGTTTCCGGCGCCCCCGACGAGGACATCATCGCCATCCGTGCCAACGCCCATGATTTGGTCTCCGGCGGGGTCTGTGAGAAGCTGGCGGTCGGCGCGCACAAGGCGCGCCGAGACTGGCGTTCACCGGCCTCGCGCGCCCTCAGAAAATGGCAGGCCTGCCGTTCTGCGCCATAACCCACGTTGAATGTGACCTCCGGTTTCGACTCAGCGGCGGTCACAACGAAGTGCGTTCGCCTTGCTTTTTCAGGCGCCGCGCTCGGGTGGGCGAGCCGAGCGATCGCCGGGCTGCGCGCCCCTGAGCAGCCTGGCCTCGCATTTTCGAACGAGCCACGGGACTCGTCCCCTCTCATGTCAGGGGCCCACTCGGGAGCGGGGAGGGCGTAGGGCGCAGGCAGGATGTGCAAACCACGAATGCAATGGCTGAGCCGGATCCACCACGATCTCCGCGGCTTCCGCGAGCGTTTTGGCGCGCCGAGCCTCAGTCAAGAGACGTACGAGCAAGGCAGAGGATCAATCGTGCCTCAATTATGACAGGTCTTGATTTATAAATAAGACAGATGATCGTCACAATCGTGGAGACGTTAATCCAGTAATTTCTGAGAAGACGCATTCATGACACGTTTTAGACGAGATTTTATCTCAGGTGTTACAGCAAATTGGGCGCTTTGGGTGGGACGACTTGCCGCGTTCATTTGCGGCGTCTGCCGTTCTATCCCTTAGCCATGAGGCTGGGCGCCGGTCGGGCGCTCGCCGCAATCAAACCCTTTGGCTCGCCGGAGCGGTGGCTTCGGCGCGGCAGCGAGGATGACTATGTCGGATTATTTTGACACCACGCCCTACGAACTCCAGAGCCCTGGAAAGTCCTATAGCTTCAACCAGACCGGGGAGACGTACCGGTTCGAGGTCCACTCCGGCGACAAAGGACGTACGGGCGACACGACGCAAGAGCGCGTAGAGATGTCATCGTCGGAACATATGAAGTTCGGTCACACCTACACCATGACCTACGACTTCATGGTTGAGCCTGGGGCGGACAACACCGCGAAGTCGGTCAATATCGGTCAGTTCCACGGCACGCCTGACGCGAAGGACTATGGCGGCCTCGGGCCGGTGTTCGCCATCAAGCTCGTCGGCGAGAAAATGGCGATCTACGAGCGCTCCGACGCCAATGCAATTACGACGGCACGTACGGCGGACAACATTATCTACAAGGACACCAGCGACATTGTTCGCGGCCACTGGTATCAGATGAAGGTCGACATCCGCTTCGATCCGCAGGGCCACGGACTCATCGACGTCTGGCGTGATGGTCAGCAGTTGGCGCACTACACGGGCGGCGTCGGCTATAACGACGCCCTCGGCCCCTATTGGAAGATGGGCATCTATCGCTCACCGGCCGCTGAAAGTCTCGCCGTCGACTATCGCAACTTCAACCTCGTGGACGACGGCTCCGCCGCTCCGCCGCCGGTCGCGGGTCCCCCGCCGGTCGCGGATCCCCCGCCCGTCGCCGATCCCCCGCCCGTCGCCGATCCCCCGCCGGGGGCGCCGCCGCCGGTGGCGGATCTGCCGCTCCTGCTGCACGCCGGCAACAACGGCGACCTGCTGGTCGGCGCCGGCGCCGACGACCGGCTGATCGGCGGCGCAGGCGCGGACACGCTGAATGGACTGGCCGGAAACGACCAGCTCGTGGGCAACGACGGCAAGGACGTGCTGGACGGCGGCGCCGGCGCGGACACGCTCGCCGCCGGCTCTGGCAACGACTATCTTCGTGGCGGCGACGGCGCCGACCTGCTCAAGGGTAACAACGACGCCGACACCCTGGTCGGCGGCGCCGGCGCAGACACCTTGACCGGCGGCTCGGGGAACGACGTGTTCCGCTTCGAGAGCCTGGACGGGAGCGTCGACACCATCACCGACTTCAGCCTGAGCGATAAGATCGATGTGAGCTCGCTCGGCGTGAAGAGCGACGCGGTGTTCGTCAACGGCCTTGGCGCCACCGCCGTGGGTCACGCCGCGCTGCACTACACCGCCTCCGACGGCGCGCTTTACCTGGATCTCAACGGGGGCGACGCCTCCGACGCAGTCAAGATCGCCGTGCTCAGCAACCACGCCAGCCTCAGCCACGACGGGTTCGTCTTTGCCTGATCGCCGGGGAGGCAGCCGCGGTTCAAGTCGCACAAGCGCGGCTGAACCGCCGGTCGC
>JAQGIJ010000338.1 GCA_028291285.1 Phenylobacterium sp.
CTTGGACCGGCCGCTCGAGACCATAATAGGACAGGGCCGCCACCGCTATTGAGGCGGTGATGAGAAGCGGGCTGAAGTAAGCGGTTCGCACGCCCGGAAAGCGGGTCTCGAAGACCAGCCTTACGAAGGCGTGCCAAAGGTACAGCGAATAGCTGAGCTGGCCTATCCAGACGAGGGGCGCCCAATTGAGCAGCTTCGACGGGGCGGTCGGCCGAAACAACACCCCGACCACAACGACGGCGATGCTCAGGCCCAACAGGCTGTAGCGAACGGTCTCGCGGAAGAACAGGTCGCGGTTGACCAGGCAGAGGATCACGACCAGCAACGCGGCGGCGGTGATCAGCGGGTGAGCGACCCGATAGAGAAGGGCGCGCCCCCACTCGGTCCTGAAGGTGGCGGCGATGAGCACGCCGTAAGCGATGGCGTCCAGTCGGTACTCCGTGCGGGGATAAAAATAATCCGCCGCCACCAACTCGGGGTGGGCGAGGGCGACCCCCGTCCGAAGCGCCAGACAACCGAGGCACACTGCAGCGGCTGCGGCGATCACCGCCTTTGGGTTCGCCCGCAACAGCACCATGGCGGATGGAAACAGGAAATAGAAGTGCTCCTCGACCGACAGCGACCAGACGATCCCGTACGGTCGAGACCTGTGATAATTTGCGAAGTACAGCAACGCCGACCCGACATCCAGGCCCGTGAGGTTGAACCCAATCGCGACGCAATAGGCCGCGGTGACCAGAACATAGACGGTCAGCGCCGGGTAGAGGCGCAGCGCGCGCCGAAAATAGAACTTGCGAAGCGACACGCGCCCGGTCTTCGCCACCTCGGAAAACATAAGGTGGGCGATAAGAAAGCCGCTGATGACGAAGAAAACATAGACGCCGAGGCCGCCGGGGATCTTGTGCGTAACAAGGTGCGAACCCACGACAATGAGTATGCTTATCGCCCTGAGGCCGTCCAGGCCAGGGATGGTCCCGGTTCCGCCCGCCCAGGTCGGCAGATCCTCGCGCGTCATCGTCGGCCCCCTACAGGGTTGAGCTCGCGCTTGTCGTCTTACAGGCAGACGCACGTCCGGATACAAACCTATGACAAAAAAGACTCCCCGGCGGCCGCGCCAGCGTCTCTTTCGGGCGCCTTCCTTTCGCTGGACGACTTCCGCGGCCTGGTGGAACGGGCCGAGCTGGTGGTTGCTCATGCGGGCATGGACTCGATCATCACGGCGTTCGAGCTTGGGAAGCCGATCATCATTCTGCCGCGGCGCGCCTCACTCGGCGAACACCGCAACGACAATCAGCTGGCGACCTCGCAGCGCATGGCGGCGCACGCGAACGGCTGCTGGCGGAAATCGCGGCCTTCATCCAGCAGCAACCCGAACGCGGGTCGAGGGGGACGATCTGTGGAACCTCCCCAGCTAGCGCCGCAGGCGCAAGCCTAGCTTGCGGCGCGCCGACCCGAGGCGTTCGCGCACGGCGTCAAGCACCCACTCGCCCTCCGCTCCGAAGGCCGGTCGCCCGATCGCCACCATGACTGCCTGCACGGCCAGGGCTGCCGCGCCGCCGAGGCCAAGCACCAGGAGGGGATGCAGGGCTTGCGACCGCGCCCACGCCGCCGCGGCCCAGGTCGCCGCCAGAACGGCAGCAGCCACGAGCAGGAATCTGAGGTGCAGGGCGAGCACCGCCCCCCAGCCGAGACCGGTAATCCGCAGCGACAGATCCAGCATCAGCACGAAATTCAGCACGATGGCCAGGCCAACCCCGGTCGCCACGCCGCCCAATCCCCAATGCGTTCCGATGAGCGCGCCGACGAAGACGGCCGCCGCATAGAGCCATTGCCGCCAGGCGCGTCGATACACGGCGCCCTTGGCCCGGGCCAGGGAGTCGCTCATCTTGTAACTGGTGCGGAACAGCATGGTCGCCGCGAGCACCTGAAACGGCAGAACCATGTCGACCCAGCGCCGCCCCAGCACCACCGTGACCAGCTCCGGCGCCAGGACCGTCAGGACCACGCTCACCGGCAGGGTGATCATGGCCACGACGGCCAAGGATCGGCGGAACGCCCGGTTCAGCCGCTGGGCGTCGTCCTGCACGTGGGCCATGGCCGGGAACAGCACCTTGTCGACGACCGTGCCAAACAGGTTGGTCGGGAGCATCAGGAAGTTGTAGGCGCGACTGTAGAGGCCGAGGTCCTGGGCCCCCATCCATCGACCGACGGTGAAATTGTCGGCGTTCATCGCGACGGAGTTGCCGAACACCCCGATCGAGAATCCGACGCCGCTGGCCAGCAGGCGCGACAGCGAGCTCGGCCGCACCAGCAGCGCCTTCGGATGTCGCTCCGCCGCAAGCAGCATGACCGATCGGATCGCGATTTGCGCCAACTGACCCACGACCAGGGCCCAGACACCAAATCCGAGGAAGGCCAAGGTCACGCCGAGGGCGCCCAGCCCGAGGGCGAAGCTCAGGGCCTCGATGCCGGCGATCGCGCGGTAGCGCCGGCGGCGCTGCAGCAGGGCGAAGGGAACGATGGCCGGGCCGCCCAGCAGGAAGCTGACCGAGAAGGCCGCGATCACCGGCTCCAGGCCGGCGATCTTGAAGATCGCCGCCAACGGCGCGGCGCCGAGGTAGACCGCGGCGGCCAGCACCACCCCCAACCAGGTGGAGAAGGCGAACCCTGTCCGGACCTCCTCCTCGGTCAGATCCGGAAGCTGCACGATGGATTGGGCGATCCCCAGCTGGGCTATGATCTTCGTGAAGTTCACCAGGATCAGGGCGGCGGCGACGACGCCGAACTCGGCTGGCGCCAGCAGACGCGTCAGCACGATCATCACCGCAATGCGGATCAGAAGCTCGACGCCGGTGCCGAGGAACTGCCAGAGCAGCCCGGAGATGGTCTGCTGCGTCAGGCTGCTGCTCTTGGGCGCCGCCAACGACGGCTTTCCAGGCCCTTCGCCGCCGAGGCTGGTCGTTGTCATCATCGTCTTTCTGGGAGGGAGCTGCGGTCGACCGGCCGGGACGGCGGGCCGGATCGGCCGCTCGCCGGGCCGCGGGTCAACTGACGGGCGCCGCTGGCAGGCGATCGCCCGGCGGCGTCGGTCCGAGCGTCACGTCGCTGTAGCGCGCTGCCACCCGCTCTCCCCCTGGGGCGGGCGCGCGATAGACCCCAAACTTGAAATAGGGGCCGCGCTTGTCCGGGTAGCCGATCGGCCCGCGGTAGTCGGCGACCAGCTTCCCGTCGCGCCACAGCCGCGCCATGCCATCCGGCCCCGGGCTGATGCGGAAGTGGTACACGAAACGGTAGGGCCGCCCACGCTCCAGCTTGGGATCCTCGAAGATGACGGTCGGCGGCGGCGACGCCTTGACCGGATTCTCCAGCGTGTGCCGCACCTCGACACGGAAGCGGTCATCGCGAAGCAGCCTCTGCACCCACGGCGGGGAGACCGCACGCTCCCCGGGATCGGCGGTGCCGTGGAGCTGGCCGAGGTTGATCCAATCGGCCGTGCTCGGCGGCCCTGGCTCGACTTCCATTGTGAAGGCCAGCCAGATGTCCTTGCCATAGGGCATGCGGTCGAGGTCCGACAACTCGGTGCGTTCGACGGGGTGGCCGGGAAACGCGTCCTTGGCCCATTGATCGCCGGACCTGATCTCGAAGCGATAGCCGTTCTCACCGTCGGCCCGGGCCGACCAGGGCGCGCCGGAGCTCTGCAGCCGCCAGGCGCGGCCGGCGACGTGGCAGGCGATGGGATTGACGGCGGGGGCGCAACCTGGCTGGAAGTTCGCCTGGATCAGTCCGAACAGCCGCAGCGGGTTGTCGTGGACGCCGACCGCGTATTTTTCGAGCACTACCGAGCCGGCCGCCGTGCCGACCGCCAGGGTCACAACCGCTGCGGCGGCGATCCCCAAGATCGTTCTCGAGCGTCGCATCAGTGGCCCCCCGTCCTCATCGTCCCTCCCGTGGGCCCGTCAGACGATCGACACGTCAGAACGGGCGCATTGCGGCCACGCACCACGAGCCAGGATCTGCGCAGGCGCGGCGCCGGAGAGCTGGCCATCCCGTCTTTCGTACCATCCGACCGGATGGGCGGATCAAACATTTGAGACTTTGGACAAATCCCTCGCCGCTGGGCCATGACGGCTTCGCTCATCGAACTCGACTTCGGCATCGGCCGTTCAGCTCGGCCGCGGCGTTCGGGGCCAGTCGAAGGTTTCCGCCAGCGGATGGATCTTTTGTAAGGGCGCCTATGGGGGCGGTACGGTCACGATCGGCCGCCCGCCAACGAAGGAGCTGCCCATGTGGCGCGCTCTCACCGCCATGGTCCTCATGGCTCCCTCCGCGGGGTTCTCGATGGAGCGCGTGGGGTGGCAAACGGCCGAGCCCCCGCTTCATGTGACCGCTCCGAGCGGGGACCGCGACAGCCTGTCAGCCGATCGCCGCGCGCAAATGCGGGTTCGCACCCTCGATCAATTGTCCATCCACGAGCAGGGCGCGGGGCGGCCCTGGAGCATCACGCGTTCGGACGGCGCCCTTTGCTTCGAAGTGCGCCAAGGCGAGCGGCGCCAGAAGCCCATCGAGCGCGACCGACCTATCGAGCGCTCCGAGATCATGCTTCGGGAATGGCTCCGCTTCGGCGCCGACTACACGGTGCACTATGAGTTCATGGTTGCGCCTGGCCCTTCCAACACGGCGGGTTGGGTCAACATCGGCCAGATCCACGGCAACGAGGATCCTCAAGACTCCATGGACCGTGGCCCGTTGTTCGCGGTCAAATTGGTTGGGGAGCGGATGCTTATCGTCGCCCGCACCGACCCGCAGCGGGTGACCGTGGCGCGGCCGGCCGACCTGCGGCTGTACCTAGACCGGAGCGATCTAGTTCGCGGGCGGTGGTACCGGATGGACGTGACCACCCGGATCGACCCGCAAGGGGCTGGCCGATTGCTCGTCTGGCGCGACGGGCAGGAGCTGGTGAACTACGCCGGGCCCTTCGGCTTCAACGACGCCGTCGGTCCTTATTGGAAGTTCGGCATCTACCGCAGCACATCACCGGGGCCGCTGCGGGTCTGTTACCGAGGCATCACCCTCGCCGAGCCGGTCGGCGCGCTGGGAGCCGCGCGGTGACGGCGCCGAGGCCGCAGCGCCGCGATTCAATGCGGCAACTCCATGACCGATAGCGTGGCGGCTCCTCCGCGACGATACCGAGCCTCCTGCCCGACGATTAAGACCTGGAGCGGTGAGGACCGTTATACATTCAAGGAAGCCTCTCGTGTCGTCGCTCGGAGCGTGGATTCCTCGGCGGAGTACCCAAGCGAATGCTCTTCCAGGCGTTTCTGCTGCCAACCCGTGGCCAATGTAATGATGAACTGATCGAGTTTGGTCAGACCAGACTTCCAGCGCTCGTCTTCTCTAATCTGAAGACGATCTGCTCCGAATCGCATCGGGTTTCCAGATACGCTATGCCAATTGTCAACGCCGCCCGCCCGCCTGGGAGAGAGGCCGAGCTCAAAAATAAGTGCCTGCAACTGCTCATCCGGACTTGTACAGAAGAAATCGTAGCACACCGTGGCCTTGCGACCTTTGTGATGCCGGACAAAATTGCTGGCCTGGTGATTAAGGAGGCTCCAGCGGAACATCGCGTTAAACACGGTCTTGGCGCGTTTCATCGTTGCTTCGGACCCGTCCTGAGACTGGGGCCGTAGTTTTGGCGTCTTCAGGCTGTAAACGTTTGGTCGGGCGGCTCTGAATATTTGAACCGGAAGTATCTCCCCGACGTCGGCAGCTTGGAGCGAAGCCGCGAAACGAGGCGTAGCTTTATCCAGCAAAGCTCTCTCGCCGCCAATCTTAAAGGCGGCTAGATACAGCGCGCGGGCGACGTCTCTAAAGAGCGGATCCAGCGGCGGAGAGCTCCCTAGCTGTGTATGCCAGTCAACGAGCCCACCCCTTGCGGCACGAAATGCGGCGTCAAATCGAGGGGCGTCTTGCGCGCTGACCTTCCCAAAGGATTCAGCGAGTACGGCGGTCCAAAACTCGCACCTGGAGAATTTGACGCCGCACCCGCACAGCTCGTCCCGGATGAACCCCTTGTCCCAAATGTAGGTGACTTCTCCGAGCGCGGTGATATCCGCCGTCTGCTGAAGCTTCCCCTCCAGGATGGTGCTGCCGCTCCTCGCGCAGCCTAGAACGGCGACAATGTCGATGCTCATAAGGGTGGAAGCTTAGCGCTCAAAGCGCATCGAGCCTTAACAAAGGAGCTGAACGCGGACCAGGGATGCCGGCGGAGGCTCCCACGCGCTTTCGCTTCCGCGGCGATTTTTGCCAGAGGCGTGGACTGCAGCGACCGGGGCGGTTCGCGGGGCGCGCCCGACTCTTCTTCGGCGAGCTGTTTAAAATCCATCGGATAGCAGATGTAATAGCGCCGTTTAGCCGCGCGCATCATCTGAGGGGCCGTTGCGAGCATGGAGTCATCCACCTAGACAAGGCCTCGTCCGTCCCGACGAGGCCCACCGATTCAAGCGCCCCCCCGTCGGCAGTCGGAGGCCGCGGCAGGAGTGTCCAGGATGCTTGATCACCAGCAATTGGAGCAAGCGCGTCCCACACAAAGCCGCGTCACGGTTGAGGTGGTTGCCGACATCGGCCAGATTTACAAGGCATGGGAGCAGCTATGGTCGCGAGATCCTTACGCCACCCCATTCACACATCCCGCCTGGCACCGTAGCTATCTCGCCGGTTACAGGCGCGCCGAACCTATCTTCCTAGTCCTCCGGGACGCCTGCGGAGGACTTGCGGGCGTTTGCCCGCTCATGCGCCGGGGACGAAGGCTCTGCTTTTTGAGCACTCCGCGACCGGACTTTATTC
>JAQGIJ010000357.1 GCA_028291285.1 Phenylobacterium sp.
CGCGCCCACGTCATCGGCGCCGTTGGCGCGTTCCATCGCGGCGACGATCTCGTCGTACATCGCCACGCTCCAGGCGTTTCTACGCTCCTGGCGGTCATATGAGATCACGGCGACGCGACCCGCCTGCTGGTATCGGATCATGACGCGGGATTCGCCCGCGCAAGCTTCGAGAACTGGATCTCAGAACAAAAATACATGTCGTTGCTCATCGGAGGCGTCGAGGTTTCGGCGGAGCGCGTCCGTCGGATTGGCGAGCCGCCCGGTCCATGAACCGCGCCAGGGTCAGGTCCAGTTCGGTGACCCCATTCGCGTCGTGCGTGGTCAGGAGCACCTCGACGCGGTCGTAGACGTTGAACCACTCTGGATGGTGATCGAGCTTGTCGGCCAGCAGGGCGATCCGCGTCATGAAGCCAAAGGCGCCGTTGAAGTCCCCGAAGCGGAAGGTCTTGACGATGGCGTCGCGGTCGGGCGCAGAGGCCCAGCCGGACAGCTGGCGGATAGCGGCGGCCGCTCCGATGGTGGAACCCTGCGTCATCGCGCTCAGCCGGCCCTCAGGCCAACGCGGCCGCGCCGATCACCTCGGTGAAGATGTCGGACGCTTCCTTGGTGTTGACGTCATACGCTTCCCCGACCCCGAGCGCCTTGCGCGCTTCCTCCGCCGACAGGTGCAAGACGGGCTCATACTTGAACATGAAGATCGGCTCCGAGGCCAAGCCGACCTTGATCCCCTGCTCGATGCACTCGAGCATCGCTGGCCAGGATTGCGGGTAATGCAGGATAGACCTCGAAATGAGCCGCATGGCGCCGAATATGTACTTGACGTTCAGCTCTCCGGCGAGCTCCGGCGAGAGATGTTTGAATAGGTTGGAGAGATTCATCCAGTAGGGCACCACCTCGCCGATCGCATCGAACAGACCGCCGGTCATGAGATGTTCGAAGTCGTGGGTCTGCAGATGACGGCGGGTATAGAAGTCGAAATGGGACGTGGGCGCCGCCCTGGGCACGATATCCAGCTCGGCGTTGTTGCTGACGACAAAATCATGCAGTCGCCGACCGATGCTGTACGATGGCAGGTCCTTCAGGTCCCGCAGTTCGAAGGTCGACATGAAACGCTCGGAGAGCCACTGGTCCAACCGGGGGTTGGTCTTGCGGTCCGCTTCGAAAAGCGCCTCCACCGCAGCCTCGTCCCGTAGGCGATTGAGCGCGCCCACAAGGGCGACATTGTCGGACGGAATGGGCCGATCGGGGCCGTTGCGACGCAGTATGTGCAGGCCGCACCAGTCGCGAAGCCTGGCGCTGTTCAGATACTTCGACGAACTGACGAGAACGCTGCTCTCGGTTTGCACAGCCTTCACGCCGCGATTCAAGTATAGATCGCCAACCTTTTTCGGCATCGCCGCCATCTCCTTCGCTAACGCTTCATCCCGGCTCAAGTCAGACGACCGCAAGCCCAGCCGTCTCGCGCGCCAGGGCCTTGGCCCGCTCCATGTCGTAACGCCCGCGCGCCACCAGGCGTTGGGCGTGCAACCCTCCGGCGGCGTGCAGGCGGCTCACGGCCATGCGGCCGCCGTGGGACGACACCGACAGGTCACGGATGGCGTGGAAAAGGCGGGCGCGGTCGAGGCCGTCGAACCCTCCGCCGCCGCTCATGTATTTGCGCACGAGACCGCCAGTCTCATCATTCTCAAAATCGCGGATCGACGGGACCGTGAGCGCCGAACCGCCAGCGATATCCAGAAGCTTTTGAATCATCCGACCGTGCTCGGCCGCGCCCAGGTATTTGCCGGCGTTGGCGTAGAGCTCGTTGGGCACCATGACCCCGTCGGCCGTGATCGTCGCCGACGCCATGGCCGCCTCCAGCGTGGCGCGCACGAGGGTGGCGTGCAGCGCCATGTCGGTGATCTTCTCGCGCACATGAGGCGCCCTCTGCAGGCCGTTGGCCTCGGCGATGAGCTGGGCGAAGCCTACCAGGGCGTCGGCTTCCTCCGCCATGGAGCTCAGGGCGCTGGTGCGTAGCCACAGGCCGAGCGCATGGGCGAAGGTGGCGGCGTGACGGGCCTCGCCCTCTACGAAGATGCGCTCCTCCGGAACGAAGACGTCCTCGAAGATCACGAAGCACTGGGGCAGGTAACCCCTCGCGGCCAGAGGAAAGTCCCGCGGATCGCCCTGCGGCGCGGCGCCTACGGTGACGATCTTGACGCCCTCCGCGTTGGCAGGGACGGCGCAGGCGATGGCGTAATCCTCCTCGCCCGACTTCATGGCCTTCGTCGGAATGACCATCAACTCATGGCTGATCGCCGCCAGTGAGACGTGCAGCTTGGCGCCGCGGATCACCACGCCCCCCTCCCGCCGGTCCACCACCCGCAGATAGGAGTCGGGGTCGGGCTGCTCACGAGGCGACAGGGCTCGGTCGCCCTTGGCGTCGGTGATGCACTCGGCGACACGCAGGTCCTTGCGCCTGACGTGTTCCACGAAGCGGTGGATAGCGTCTCGTCCCTGCGGCCGCTCCGCGGCGATCCGATCGGCGCAGGTCAGCAGGGTCATCGAGCAAGTGTAGGTCATCCCCGTCAGGGAGTCGGGCCGCATCGCCGACCTGGCGCGCAACGCCTCGGGAGACCTCGGTGGCGTCAGGTAGGCGTTCTCCCTGTCGGGGCCGGGCTCGTAGAACCGGTCGTATCCCTTCGCCGCGTGATCCAGCGGCAAGGCGAGCTCCGGATGGGCGTCGAAATCCTCGACCCTGCGCCCATCCAGATAGACCTTGCGGCCGTCTGCCAGGGACGCCCGATACTGGGAGCCGGTCATCATGAGCCTAGCACTCCACTACAGGCGCCCCGACGAGCCGCCTTAGCGGATCGTCCAGTCCAGGCGGACGCCCACCCACCGCGGCTCTGCGTAGTTGATGGTGTCGGAGTTGGCCGAAGTCAGAATGCTTGCCGCATAGGCTTGGTCGAAGATGTTGTTCACGAAGCCGGTGACCTTGTATTTCTCGGACGGATCCGTCCAGCTCACCGACAGGTTGGCTACCGCATACGACGGCTGCCGGATCCGGTTGAGCGCATCCCAATAGACGGCGCTGCTCCAGAACACGTTCAGGTTCGCACCGGCGGTCCCGCCGAACATCGGGGTCTTGTAGCCGAGCGCACCGCCGAGGGTCCATTCGGGCGTCCGGACGATTGCGTTGCCGGTCACGTCCACCCGCGCATTGTCGTTGCCCCCGCCAACCGCGCGCGGAATGGTCACCGCCGCCGACGGGAAGCTGGTGTAGGTCCCGTGGGTGTAGGTCGCCGAAGCACGGCCGTCGAAGCCGCCGCCGAGCGAGGCCACGGCCTCGAATTCAGCGCCGGTGATCCGGGCGCGGGCCGCGTTCTGCAGGAAGCTGGTGGAGGTCGACCCGGTGCCATAGGCAAGCACCTGGATGTCCTTGTAGTTGTACAGGAACACGGCCGTCGTTATGCGGAGGCGGTCCGAGAATAGCGACTTCGCGCCGACTTCGAAGGCGTCGATCTTCTCGGGATCGACCGCCGGCACCGTCGGGGAGTTGGCCGAGAAGGCGCCGCTCTTGAAGCCCTTGCTGTAGGAAGCATAGAGGTTCACCGCAT
>JAQGIJ010000366.1 GCA_028291285.1 Phenylobacterium sp.
CCAGGACCGCGCGACCGGCGCCTTCGCCACGCCGAACTGCCGCGGGCCCGAGAAGGCGGCGCGGTTGCAGGCCCGGTTCGGTCCGGACGTGCGGCTGGAGGCGGCCTATGGCGACACCAGCGGCGACCGCGAGATGCTGGCGATCGCCAGGACCGCGGGCTACCGGGTCTTCACCGGCGAGCCTTGAGGGATTTGCAGGCGCAAGCCGCGCGGGCGGGCCGCCGCTAGCCGAAGGCGCCGAAGGCCGCCAGCAGACCCAGCGCAATGAGGATGCTCACGCCGGCGACGCACGCGCCCCACGCCACTAGCTTGATCAGGCTGAGGTGCACCATCCAGCGCGGCCAGGGGCCGTGGACGACCCGGTACTCGGCGTCCGTCGACGGGGGGCGCTCCGGCGGCATGGGCGCAATCTGACCCCGGCCGCCTTAGGCGGCAAGCGCAATGCTGAGCAAGGGCGCGCTCAGCCGCCCGGCGCCGGCGCGGGCTCTCCCGCGAAATGGAAGCGGCCCAGGAACCGGGTCAGCTCCCATACCTCGCAGCCGTTGCGCACTTGCTCCTCGAGCAGGCTGGCCGCGACGAGGGCGGCGGAATCGTCGACGCATTCCGCGTCCACGGGCGCGCCGACGCGGCCGGCCGGGTTGAGCGGGTAGATCCTGTAGTACGGCATGCCGGTCTCCCGACACTCGTGGGGTGAACCGAAAAGAGCCCGGCGGGCTCTCGGATCGGAGGCGGCCCCATCGCCCGCCGCGAGGTCACAAAAGCTTAACGCCAGGGGTTGGGAGCGTCCGCGGGAATCGCCGCCGGACACGGAAATGTCAGACACGCGCCCGGCCCCCGAAGGGACCGGGCGCGCCGCCTCGGGCGGGACTACGCGACCAACATAGCCATCGGACGAGGCTCTTTTTCAGTTCGCGCCGCGCGCCTGAATGGCGGCTGAACAGGCGTCGCCGCCCGACACAAATGTCGGGCGGCCGACCTTGGCGGAACAAGCCTGGCCGCAACGGGGTTCAAGCGCTGCTGGGGAGCTCAACCGTGGAGCGGCGTCGCCAGGCGCCGGATCGTCGCATGCCTCGATCGGGATCGGCCGCGCCGCCGCCGCAGGCCGCGCGCGGGACGCAGCAGCGGGTCGCCGCCTTCCTCCGGCGCCTCTGCGAACGGCTGGTGCTGAGCAGCCACGCGCTGGCCGTGCGGCTGGACCTCGTCCCGCCGGAGTTCGGCCAGCCGACGGCCGTGGACGAGGCCGACCCCCACGCGGTGCTCGCCGAGTGGCTTCGCTGCATGCGCCTCTGGGCGGACTACAACGCCGAGGAGGTGTTCGCGATCAAGGTCGGCGTCGCCCTGCTGGGCGCCGCGCTGCTGGCGCTGTGGGTGGCCGTCGGGCTGATGCAATAGGGGTGTTCTCGACGGCAAGGACGGGAGCGATGGCTCCCCGGGCAGACTGAAAACCCCTGTTTCCGGGGGCCGCCAGGCACCTCTCAAAGCGGACTTTTGGGCCTGTCATTGCTCCGGTTGCATCCAGTCTCCGCGTGCGGGTCCCCGACGTGGCCGCCAGAGACCCGCACGCGGAGATCAGGCGAGGTCGAAGCGGTCGAGGTTCATCACCTTGGTCCATGCGGCCACGAAGGCGTCGACGAACGCCCGCTGCGCGTCATCGGTGGCATAGGCTTCTGCGAGCGCGCGAAGCTGCGAGTTGGAGCCGAAGATGAGGTCGACACGGGCGCCGGCCCAGGTCTTCTCGCCGGTCGCACGATCACGCGCCACGAACACGTCCTCGGCGCCGGGCGCCGCTTCCCACGTCAGGCTCATGCTCGCGCCCAGCAGGTTGACGAAGAAGTCGTTGGTGAGCGTCTCCGGCCGGCTGGTGAAGACGCCAAGGTCGGACCGCCCGACGTTCGCGCCGAGCACCCGCAGGCCGCCGACGAGCACCGCCATCTCCGGCGCGCTCAAGGTGAGGAGTTGCGCCCGATGGACCAACATCTCCTCGGCGGACTGGGTCGGCTCGCCGCTGACGAAATTGCGGAACCCGTCGACCTTCGGTTCGAGCACGGCGTAGGCCTCGACGTCGGTCTGTTCCTGGGACGCGTCGGCGCGGCCCGGCGTGAACGCGACGCGCACGTCGTGACCGGCGTTCTTCGCCGCCTGCTCCACCGCGGCGCAGCCGCCGAGGACGATCAGGTCGGCCAGGGAGACCTTCTTGCCGCCCGACTGCGCCGCGTTGAAGGCCTTCTGGATCTCCTCCAGCTTGGCGAGCGCGACGGCCAGTTCCTGCGGTTCGTTGACCGCCCAGTCCTTCGCCGGCGCGAGGCGAATGCGCGCGCCATTCGCCCCGCCGCGCTTATCGGAGCCGCGGAACGTCGACGCTGAGGCCCAGGCCGTCGCGACCAGCCGTGAGATCGAGAGGCCCGAGGCGAGGATCCTCGTCTTGAGCTCGGCGATGTCGGCCTCGTCGATCAAGGGGTGATCGACGGCCGGGATCGGGTCTTGCCACAGCCGCGGCTCGGCCGGCGTTTCCGGGCCGAGCAGGCGCACATGCGGGCCCATGTCGCGGTGGGTCAGCTTGTACCAGGCCTCGGCGAAGGCCTTGGCGAACTGATCCGGGTTCTCGTAGAACCGCCGCGAGATCTTTTCGTAGGCCGGGTCCATCCGGAGCGCGAGGTCGGTGGTCAGCATCATCGGCGCGTGCCGCTTCGACGGGTCGTGCGCGTCGGGCACGGTTTTCGCCGCCTCGGGGTTCTTCGGCGTCCACTGGTGGGCGCCCGCCGGGCTCTTGGTCAGCTCCCACTCATAGCCGAACAGGGTCTCGAAGAAGGTGTTGTCCCACTTCGTCGGGGTACTGGTCCACGCGCCCTCGAGGCCGCTGGTGATGGTGTGCACGCCGTGGCCGTCGCCGAAGCTGTTCTTCCAGCCGAGGCCCTGCTGCTCGATGCCGGCGCCTTCCGGCTCCGGACCGACATATTGCGACGGGTCGG
>JAQGIJ010000369.1 GCA_028291285.1 Phenylobacterium sp.
GTGCGCGACAGCTCCTTGGCCGGATCGGCGTCATAGCCTTCGAACCATTCGCCGTAGGCGTCGACGACGCGCCTGGGGGTGTCGATCACCCCTTCGCGGCGGGGATCGTCGCCGGCCCAGGCGATCAGGGTGCGCACCGCCTCCATGGCTTCCTCGCGCGTGGGGCGTGTCACGGGTTCGAGGGCGGCGGACCCGACCAGGGTGCGTTCGCGGGCAAGGGCGTCCATCGGCGAGAGCGGTCTTTCTGAAGGGCTGAGTTGCGCCGGGACGAGGGTCCCGGAAATGACGCGTGCCACCCTTCCTCCGTTGGGAGCGCCTTAGCGCACGAGGGTTCCCGTGGCTTCCGCTCCTGACCGACTGTATATGGGCCGCAAGCCCGACCGGGCAACCGCAACGCTTCTCAACCCGGCTGATAGATGTCCTTAAGCCTCTACGACACCATGACCCGCCAGAAGCGGGAATTCGTCGCCCAGGATCCCGAGCGGGTGACGATGTATGTCTGCGGGCCCACGGTCTACAACTTCGCCCACATCGGCAATTTCCGCCCTGTGGTGGTGTTCGACCTGCTGTTCCGCCTGCTGCGGCGCCAGTTCGGCGAGGACGCCGTGGTCTATGCCGCCAACGTCACCGACGTGGACGACAAGATCAACCGCAAGGCCGCGGAAGAGGGCGTGCCGATCTCCACCGTCACCGACCGCTACCTGGCGGCCTACAACGCCGACGCCGCGGCCCTGGGGGCGCTTGCGCCGAGCTTCCAGCCCAGGGTGACCGAGACGATGGACGCCATCGTCGAGATGATCGCACGCCTGGTCGCCAACCAGTCGGCCTACGCCGCCGAGGGCCACGTGCTCTTCGACACCCAGGCCTTCGCCGACTACGGCAAGCTCTCCGGCCGGCCGCTGGACGAGATGATCGCCGGCGCCCGGGTCGACGTCGCCCCGTACAAGCGCCACCCCGCCGACTTCGTGCTCTGGAAACCCTCCAAGCCCGGCGAACCGGAGTGGGAGAGCCCCTGGGGACCGGGCCGGCCGGGCTGGCACATCGAGTGCTCGGCGATGATCGAGCAGGTGCTGGGCCTCCCGATCGACATCCACGGCGGCGGCATCGATCTGGTCTTCCCGCACCATGAGAACGAGCTCGCCCAGGGCCGCTGCGCCGACCACGTGGAAACCTACGCCCGCTTCTGGCTGCACAACGGCTTCCTCAACATGGGCGAGGAGAAGATGTCCAAGAGCCTCGGCAACGTGGCCCTGGCGCACGACCTGCTGAAGGCCTTCCCTGGCGAGGCGATCCGCTGGGCGCTGCTCGCCGGCCACTATCGCGCGCCGCTGGAGTGGACCGGCGAGCTGATCGACCAGGCCAAGCGCTCGCTCGACCGTCTGTACCAGCTGCTGGTGGACGTGGGCCGGGTCGCCCGGGACAAGGGCGCCGAGCTGCCGGCGCCCGACCGCACGTCCATTGAGGAGCATCTGCGCGCCTCGGGCTTCATCGCGGCGCTGGAAGACGACCTGAACACGCCGCTGGCGTTCTCCAGCCTGTTCGCCCTGTTGAACGGGGTCCGCGCTGGGCTGATGGCGCCCGAGCCGGACTGGGCCAGCGTCTCCGAGCAGCGGGCGGCTCTGCTCGCCGCGGCCAACCTGATGGGCTTCCTGGAGCAGGATCCGGACGCCTGGTTCCAGGGCGGGGCCGACGCGCCGTTGAAAGCGCGCATCGAAGACCTCATCTCCGCTCGGGCCGCCGCGCGCGCCGCCAAGAACTGGCCGGAAGCCGACCGCATCCGCGTCCAGCTGGCCGACTTGAACGTAGAAGTGATGGACGGTCCGACCGGCGCCACCTGGCGGATCAAGGAACAAGCCTGAGACCAGAGATGCCGATCGCCCCCTCGCCTCCGTTGAAGGCCTCGATGTTCGGGCGGATGCCCGTGGGCGGCCAGAAGCCGAAGGGCGGGACCCCGGCGCCCAAGGCGCCGAGCGGGGTGCGCATCGAGCACCGGATCGGCGTCCGGGCGCCGGCCGCCGCCATCTGGGAGCTGATCCACGACCTGGAGGGATGGAGCCGCTGGAATCCGCTCTACACCCAGGCGTCCGGCCAGGTGCGGATCGGCGACACGCTGACGATCACCATGGCGCTGCCGGGCGACGCGCCGCGCGAGATCCGCCCGGTGGTCCTGGAATGGGTGCCCGACGAGCAGCTCCACTGGAAGCTCTCGATGCTCGGCGGCTTCATCAAGACCGTGCGCTACATCGAGATCGAGACCCTCGCCGAGCAGAGCTGCATCGTCTCCAACGGCGAGATCTTCGGCGGCTGGATGGGCCCGGGCCTCGCCAGGCGCATGGGCGGCCGCATCCATCGCGGCTTCCGCCAGATGAACGAGGCGCTGAAGGCCGAGGCCGAGGCGCGCTGGAAGGCCGCGCAGGCGAGCTGATTGCGCCGCAGCCCCTCGCCGCATTTGACATCCGCCGCCGCGATCCCGAACTAAGGCTTGCGATGATCGATGACCTCTATTCGGCGCGGCTCCTGAAGCTCGCGGCCAACCTGCCGCGCTGCGGGCGGCTGGCCGCGCCCGACGCGAGCGTGGAGAAGGTCTCCAAGCTGTGCGGCAGCCGGGTGCTGGTGGATGTGACGGTGGAGGCCGGCCGCGTCGCCGACTTCGCCCAGGAGGTGAAGGCCTGCGCGCTCGGCCAGGCCGCGGCCTCGGTGCTGGGCGCCCATGTGATCGGCGCCACGGCCGAGGAGCTGGAGCTCGCCCGCGACCAGTTCCGTGCTATGTTGAAGGAGGGCGCGCCTGCGCCCGACGGACGTTTCTCGGACCTTTCGATGCTCGCGCCTGTGAAGGACTATCCGGCCCGCCACGCCTCGACGCTGCTCGCGTTCGAGGCCGCCGCCGAGGCTGTCCGCCAGGTCGCCTCGCGAACTAGCCCCGCCGGCGCGGCTTGATCCGACGCTGAGCCCGGCGTAAGCGCTGGGGCTTCGAGCCTCCATTCCGCAGCCGGCATGACCCTCTACGAAAGCTGCGTCAGGGGCGCGCTCCGCGCCTACAAGCTGACGCTTTCGCCGCTGATCGGTCGGCAATGCCGGTTTCTTCCGACCTGCTCGGAATACGCCGCCGAAGCCCTGATCGGCCATGGCCCGTGGCGCGGCGGCGCGCTCGCCGCGCGCAGGCTGTGCCGTTGTCATCCCTGGGGCGCGTCGGGCTTCGACCCGCCGCCCCCGCGCCGGACGGACAAGGTCCCGGCGCGAACGTGGACCTGTGAGACATGATCGAACTGATCTTCCCCGACGGGAATAAACGCCAGTACCCGGACGGAGCGACCGGCCGCGAGGTCGCGGCCTCGATCGCCAAGTCGCTCGAGAAGAAGGCCGTGCTGGTGAAGCTCGACGGCGACCTCCTCGACCTCGACCGCCCGCTGCACAAGGGCGGCCGCTTCGAGCTTTTGACGCGCGAGAGCCCCGAGGCGCTGGAGACGATCCGCCACGACGTCAGCCACATCCTCGCCGAAGCTGTCCAAGAGCTCTTTCCCGGAACCCAGGTCACCATCGGCCCCTCGATCGAGGACGGCTTCTACTACGACTTCGCCCGCGCCGAGCCCTTCAGCCTGGACGACCTGGCCAGGATCGAGCAGCGGATGAAGGAGATCGTCGACCGCGACGAGCCCATCCGCCGCGAGGTCTGGAAGCGTGACGCGGCGATCGAGCACTTCAAGTCGATCGGCGAGGGCTACAAGGCCGAGATCATCGAGGACCTGCCGGAGACGGAGGACATCAGCGTCTACTTCCAGGGGAACTGGAAGGACCTCTGCCGCGGCCCGCACCTGCCGTCGACGAAGTTCGCCGGCAAGGCCTTCAAGCTGACCAAGCTCGCCGGCGCCTACTGGCGCGGCGACCACCGTAACGCCCAGCTGCAGCGCATCTACGGCACCGCCTGGGCGACGGAGGCCGAGCTGGAGGCCTACATCCGCCGCATCGAGGAGGCGGAGAAGCGCGACCACCGCCGGATCGGCCGGGCCATGGACCTCTTCCACCTGCAGGAAGAGGCCAAGGGGATGATCTTCTGGCACCCGAAGGGCTGGACGCTCTACCGCACGCTGGAGGCCTATCTGCGCCGCCGGCTCGACGCCGACGGCTACCAGGAGGTGAAGACCCCCCAGATCCTCGACCGCTCGCTCTGGGAGCGCTCCGGCCACTGGGAGAAGTTCGGCCAGAACATGTTCGTCTGTGAAACGACGGAAGGCGAAGAGCTGGCCGTGAAACCGATGAACTGTCCGGGACACATCCAGATCTTCAACGTGGGCCAGAAGTCGTATCGGGATCTGCCGCTGCGCATGTCGGAGTTCGGCTCGTGCCACCGCTACGAGCCCTCCGGCGCGCTGCACGGCATCATGCGCGTGCGCGCCTTCACCCAGGACGATGCGCACATCTTCTGCCGCGACGACCAGATCGAGGCGGAGACGACCCGGTTCGTGAAGCTGCTCGAGCAGGTCTACGCCGACCTCGACATGGAGCTGGCGAGCGTCAAGCTGGCGCTGCGGCCGGAGACGCGCGCCGGTTCGGACGAGGTCTGGGACGTCGCCGAGGCCAAGCTCGAGCGGGCCGCCCGGGCCGCCGGCGTGGAGGTCGAGCTGCTGCCGAACGAGGGCGCCTTCTACGGCCCCAAGCTCGAGTTCCACCTGCGCGACGCCATCGGCCGGACCTGGCAATGCGGGACGCTGCAGCTCGATTTCGTGATGCCGGAGCGGCTGGAGGCCAGCTATATCGCCGAGGACGGATCAAAACAGCGTCCCGTCATGTTGCATCGGGCGATCTTCGGGTCGGTCGAGCGGTTCATTGGCGTGATGATCGAGAACTACGCGGGCGCCTTCCCGATGTGGCTCTCTCCCGTCCAGGTGGTGGTGGCGACGATCACCTCCGACGCCGACGACTACGCCCGGCGGGTCGCCGAGATGCTGCGGGCGAAGGGGCTGCGGGTGGACATCGACCTGCGCAACGAGAAGATCAACTATAAGGTGCGGGAACACAGTCTCGCCAAGGTTCCGGTTCTTGCTGTGGTCGGCCGTCGCGAAGCCGAGCTTGGCCAGGTCGCCCTGAGGCGTCTCGGTTCTGATCGGCAGGAGGTTCTCGACCTCCTCGAGGCGGCGAACGGACTTGCCTTGCAGGCGAGTCCGCCCGATGTTGCGCCCGTTAAGC
>JAQGIJ010000383.1 GCA_028291285.1 Phenylobacterium sp.
TCGGCGCCGAGGTGATCCGGGTGGAGAGCCCGGCGCAGGCCGGCCAGCGCAGCCTGGTGATCGGCCAGGTGGGGCTGAGCCGCGGCAAGCGCTCGATCACGCTCGATCAGCGCAACCCGGCCGCCAACGACGTGCTGCGCCGGCTGGCCCAGGCCTGCGACGTGCTGGTGGAGAACGCCCGGCCGGGCGCCATGTCCGCCCGCGGCTTCGGCTATCCGGAGGCGGCGCAGGTCGCGCCGCGGCTGATCTGGTGCTCGATCACCGGCTTCGGCCAGGACGGTCCGAGCGCCGAATGGGCCGGCCACGACCTCTCCTACCTTGGCCATTCGGGCCTGATGGGAACGCTTTCGCCCAGCCTGCCCTGGCATCCGGGCGCCATGCTCTCGGTGCCGCTCGGCGCGATGATGGCGGCCACCGGCGTGCTCGCCGCCCTGCTGGAGCGAGGCCGTACCGGCAAGGGCTGCCAGATCGACATCAGCCTGTCGGAAAGCGCGCTGTGGCTGCTCTCCGGCGCGCCGGGCGCGCTGGCGGCGGGCTACGGCGGCATCTCCGCGACCCACGACCGGCGGCTCTACGCCTGCGCGGACGGCCGCTTCGTCAGCGTCGCCGCCGCCGAGCCGCGCACCTGGGCGGCGCTGTGCGCGGGGCTGGACGCCGGCGACCTCGCCGAAAAGTTGAAGGCGACGGGCGCGGAGTCCGCCGCGGTGGCCGAGCGCCTGGCGGAGATTTTCCAGACCCGGCCCGCGGCCGAGTGGGTGGCCATGCTGGGACCGCTCGGCGCGGCGGTGAACGCCGTCAACCAGGGCGCGGACATCGCCGCGGATCCGCATCATGCGGCGCGCGGCGCGGTGCTCGAGGTCGCCGGCCGGCAGGTGCCGGCGAGCCCGCTGCGCCTGATCGACGCCGAAGGCCGCCGCAGCGGGACCGCGCTCGAAGAGCCGCCGCTGGTGGGCGAGCATACCGAGACGGTGCTGGGCGAGGCGGGATTCAACAAGGACGAGATCGCGGCGCTGCGCGCCGACGGCGTCATCTAGGGGCACGACATGACGAAGTTCACATTCGACCTGACCGGCCGCGTGGCCGTGGTCACCGGCGCCGGCCAGGGCGTCGGCCGCGGGATCGCGCAGGCGCTGGCGGCCCATGGCGCGCGCGTCGCGGTCAACGACTTCGTGCTGGACCGCGCCCAGGCCGTGGTGGAGGAGATCCAGGCCGACGGCGGCCGGGCGCTGGCCGTGCAGGCCGACGTGGGCGACTACGCCGCCGTCCAGGCCATGGCTGACAAGGTCGAGCAGGGTCTCGGCCCGGCGGACATCCTGGTGAACAACGCCGGTAACGCCGGCCCCGACGCCGCCATGCCCCGGCTGGACTTCTGGACCACCGACCCGGCCGAATGGGACCGCTACCTGCACGTGAACCTGTTCGGCGTGATGAACTGCGCCCGCGCCTTCACCGGCGGCATGGTGGCGCGCCAGTACGGCAGGATGGTCACCATCGTCTCCGACGCGGGCCGCGCCGGCGAGCAGGGCCATGAGGCCTATTCGGCGGCCAAGGCGGGCGCGGCCGGCTTCTCGCGCGCGCTCGCCCGCTCGCTCGGCCGTTTCAACGTCACGGCCAACACCATCTCGCTCAGCAACATGGGCCGGGAGGGCGCGGAGCCGACGCCCGAGCAGGCGGCGCTCGTCAAGGAGATGCTCAAGCGCTACGTGGTCCGCCGCCAGGGCCGGCCCGACGACGTCGCCGCCGTGGTCCTGCTGCTGGCGTCGGACGCCAGCTCCTGGATCACCGGCCAGAACTATCCGGTCAACGGCGGCTATACCTTCGCGCTCTAAGCCACATGCCTTGACCCGCGCGGCCGTGGCCCTCATTTTCCGCGCGGACCAGACGGCCGGGCGGTCGCGGGCGCCGCAAGGCGTTCGAGGAAAGTCCGGGCTCCACGACGACATGGCGGCGGGTAACGCCCGCCGGGGGCGACCCCAGGGATAGCGCCACAGAAAGCAAACCGCCGGCGTTTTCGCCGGTAAGGGTGAAAGGGTGCGGTAAGAGCGCACCGCGCCTCTGGTGACAGAGGCGGCATGGCAAGCCCCGCCAGGAGCAAGACCGAATAGGGGTTCCGCGCCCAAGCAATTGGGCAGGGATGTCGCCGGCCCGAGGAACCCGGGTAGGTCGCGAGAACCGTCCCGCGAGGGGCGGTCCAGAGGAATGGCCGCCGCGTCCGGGCTTTAAGTCCGGGCGGCACAGAACCCGGCTTACAGGCCGTCTGGTCCTTCGCTTCTCACGCTTGAGAGCTCTCCCTCCCCCTCGATGGGGGAGGGGAAAGGCATCGGCTCCCATTCAGCTCTTCCGTCGCTGACGAGCGCTCACGCTTCCGGTCCCGCTTCCAAAATGCGCCGCAACTGGGCCGCGCTGACACTGCGCGGGCCCACGGTTTACGGGTTCTCTGTACGTTCTGTGGATAAGTAGATCTCGTTAACCATGAGTGTTGGCGAGGCCGTTGTTTTGGCGCGGAATGGGTAGTCAGAGTCATTGTATCCCAATTCGTCCCATGTTAACCCAATCCTCATCGTCAGTCGCATCGCCAGGGGCGGGCTTTGCGGCGGCGGGGTGGGGCGGCCGGATACCCGGCCGCAAGCAGGGGCCAGGCCGGGATGTTTCTCTCGACCTTCGAGAAACAGCTGGACGCAAAGCGGCGCATCGTCGTGCCGCAGGACTTCCGCGCCTTGGCGGCGGGCCCCTTCGACGGCGTCTTCTGCTTTCCCTCCATCGAGGCCGACTGCATCGAAGGCGGCGGCAAGCCGCTGTTCGACCGCTACCTGGGCGTCATCGAGGAGCTGGAGTTCGGCGACCCGCTGCGCTCGGCGCTGGAGACTTCGGTGCTCGGCGGCATGGCCCGGCTCTCCTTCGACACCGCCGGCCGGATCACCCTGCCCGAGACCCTTTGCGAGATGTTCGGCTTGACCGACTGGGTGGTCGTGGTGGGGCTGGGCGACCGCTTCCAGATCTGGAGCCGCGAGGCCTTCCAGGCGCACCGCGCCGCCCAGCGCGAGCTCGCCCGCGAGGGCCTGGCGCAGCTGCGCGCCCAGCAGCGGACGGCGCGGCTCGGAGGCGGCGCATGAGCGACGCTCCCGGCAATCCCCTCGCCCCGCCTGCGGGGAGAGGGTTGGGTGCGGGGCGGAGCTGGCCCATCCGCCGTTATCTTTGGCCCAGCCAGGATCCTCCGACCGACATCGCTGACGCTACGGCGTCCAGCCGCCCCTCACCCAACCCGCTCCCCACGCCGTGGGAAGAGGAAGGCAGGCGGCGGCCATGAGCCAGGCGCCGCACAAGCCGGTGCTGATCGACGAGGTGCTGGCGGCGCTGGAGCCCGGGCCCGGCAAGAAGGTCGTCGACGGCACCTTCGGGGCCGGCGGCTACGCCCGCGCCTTCCTGGACGCCGGCGCCAGCGTCATCGCCTTCGACCGCGACCCCACCGCCAAGCGCTTCGCCGAGGGCCTGCCCAACGACCGCTTCCGGCTGGCGGAGGCGCGCTTCTCGGAAATGGCCGAGGTGGTGGGCGAGGCTGGCGCGGACGGCGTGGCGCTCGACCTCGGCGTCTCCTCGATGCAACTGGACGAGGCGGAGCGCGGCTTCTCCTTCCTGCGCGACGGGCCGCTCGACATGCGCATGGGGGCCGACGGCCAGACCGCCGCCGACCTCGTCAACACCGCCGATCCCGCGGAGCTGGCGCGGATCCTCTATGTCTATGGCGAGGAGCGGAAGAGCCGCCGGATCGCCGCGGCGATCGCACGCCGCCGCGCCGAGCAGCCGTTCACCCGCACCCTCGAGCTCGCCGATTTCATCGAGAAGGCGCTGGGCGGCCGGCGCGGCGCCAAGACCCATCCGGCGACGCGTTCGTTCCAGGCGCTGCGCATCGCCGTCAACGAGGAGCTCTCGGAACTGGAGGCCGGCCTCGTCGCCGCCGAGCAGACGCTGAAGGCGGGGGGGCGGCTGTGCGTCGTCACGTTCCATTCGCTGGAAGACAGAATCGTGAAGACTTTCCTGGCGGTGCGAGCGGGTAGAACGCCGGCGGGCTCGCGCCACGCGCCGCCGCTCGCCGCCGGCGCGCCGCCGAGCTTCGAGCTGCTGTTCAACGGCGCCGTCGCGCCGTCGGACGCGGAGGTGGCCGCAAATCCCCGCGCGCGTTCGGCGAAGCTTCGGGCCGCGGTTCGCACCACCGCCCCGGCGTGGAAGGAGGCGGCATGAGCCTGCTCGATCGGAAGGTCCGGGGATTCCGTCTGGTCGACCTCGTGGCCGCCGCCCTGCTGGTCATGCTGTTCCTCGGCGTCTACCTGGCCAAGACCATGGCAGGCCGGGAGCGCGCGGAGATCGCCAGCGTCGAGCGCCAGATCGGCGAGGAGAAGGCGCGCATCCGGCTGCTGCAGGCCGAGGTCGCCCACCTGGAGGAGCCGGCCCGGCTGGAGCATCTGTCGGAAGCCTACCTGGGCATGGCGCCGGTCTCGATCCGGCACGACCTGAGCCCCGACGCGCTCAACGACGTCGCGCGCGCGGCCCTGGCGGGCGGCGGCTCGGCCGCGACGCCGCAGTCCGCGGAAGCCGCCGCACGATGAGCCTGGGCCTGCAGTCCTTCGGCGCGGACACCGTCTCCCGCTGGCTCAACCGGGCCATGTGGCGGCTGGAGCACGCCTTCGAGCGGGCGCGGGCCTCGGACAAGCCGCAGGACGACACCCGCATCCGCATCTTCTTCGTCGCGGCCCTGCTCGCGGCGGGCTTCCTGACGCTGGCGATCGGCGCGACGCACGCGGCGCTCTTCTCCAACGCCGGCAAGGACGACACGCTGGCCGCCACGGCGGGCGCGGCGCGGGCGGACCTCGTCGACCGCAACGGCGAGCTGCTCGCCGCCGACCTGCTGCACTACGGCCTCTATGTGGATCCGCGCGAGATCTGGGACGAGGCCGAGACCCGCCGGGCGCTGCTCGCCGCCCTGCCGGACCTGACGCCTGATCGGCTGGAGCGGGCGCTGCGCTCGGGCCGGCGCAGCTTCCTGCTGGGCGCGCTGACGCCGGAGGTGCGCGGCCGGGTCAACGACCTGGGCCTGCCGGGCGTGAGCTTCGAGCCGGAGGAGCGGCGGGTCTATCCGCTGGGCTCCACTGCGGCCCACCTGATCGGCTTCGTGGATTCCGGCGGCCAGGGCCTGGCCGGCGCGGAGGCCGCGTTCAACGACGACATCCACGACGCCGCGGGCGACAAGCGCACCGTACCTCTGTCCATCGACCTGCGCATCCAGGCCGCGGCCGAGGACGAGCTCGGCAAGGCCGTGGCGCAGTTCCAGCCCAAGGGCGCCGTGGCGGTGGTGGTCGACGTCCACAGCGGCGAGATCCTGGCGCTGGCCAACGCCCCGACCTTCGATGCGAACCGGGCCGGGGAGGCGAGCCTCGACGCGCGCCTGAACCGCGCGGCGGCGGCGATCTACGAGATGGGCTCGACCTTCAAGGGCTTCACCGTGGCCGCGGGGCTGGACAGCGGCGTCGCCACACCGACGTCGACCTTCGACGCGCGTCAGCCCTTCCAGCTCGGCTACCGCACCATCCATGACTACCACGCCACCCATAAGGTCCTGACGCTGGTGGAGGTCTTCCAGCACTCCTCCAACATCGGCACCGCGCGCCTGGCCGAGGCGATCGGCGCCCGGCGGCTGGAGCACTACTTCAAGTCCTTCGGCCTGACCGAGCCGGCCAAGGTCGAATTGCTCGAGAGCGCCCGGCCGCTGACGCCCAAGGTCTGGGACGAGGACGCCGTCGCCTCCACCTCCTTCGGCCACGGCATGAACGTGAGCCCGCTGGCGGTGGCGCGCGCCTATTCCAGCCTGCTGAACGGCGGCCGGCTGCTGCCGCTCACCATCCACAAATTGCCGGCCGGCGCGCGACCCGACGGGCCGCGGATCGTTTCGCCCCACACCAGCGAGACCCTGCTGCAGATCATGCGCGCGAACGTCACCGGCGGCTCCGGCAAGTCCGCCAACGTCCCCGGCCTGAACGTGGGCGGCAAGACCGGCACGGGCGACAAGTATGACCCCGTGGCCCGGGGCTACTCGACCACGCGGCAGGTCTCCTCCTTCGCCGCCATCTTCCCGACCGACGGGCCGATCGACGCGCCCCGCTACTTTGTACTGGTGCTGATGGACGAGCCGCATCCGGACAAGACCGGCGCCGACCCGACCGGCGGCATCGTCGCCGCGCCGGCCGCCGGCCACATCATCGAGCGGATCGCGCCGTTCCTCGGCGTCGAGCGCCGGCTCGACACCGCGCCCTTCACCGAGATTGCCGCCAACCCCTCCGACGCCGGGGAAGAACATTGAGCCTGCGCCTGTCCGAGCTCGTGAAGCGCCACCTTGCGCTCGACCCGGAGATCACCGGGGTCACCGCCGACAGCCGCAAGGTGCGGCCGGGCTTCCTGTTCGCCGCCCTGCCGGGCTCGAAGGTCGACGGGACGGAGTTCGCGGCCAGGGCGGTGGACGCCGGCGCCGCGGCGGTGATCGCCTCGCGTGAGCTGGGCCTGGCCGCGCCCACCATCGCCACGCCGGATCCGCGGCGGGCCTATGCCCTGGCGGCGGCGGCCTTCCATGGCGCGCAGCCGGCCACGGTGGTCGCGGTCACCGGCACCAACGGCAAGACCTCGGTGGCCAACTTCTGCCGCCAGATCTTCGCCCGCGCGGGCCTGAAGGCCGGCAGCATGGGCACGCTGGGCGTGCGGCTCACGGGTCCCGGCGGCTTCGACGAGCAGGTGACGCCGCCCGGCCTGACCACGCCCGACGCCGCCGACGTCGCCGAGCTGATGGCCCGCGCCGCCCGCCGCGGCGTCACCCATTTCGCCATGGAGGCCTCCTCGCACGG
>JAQGIJ010000384.1 GCA_028291285.1 Phenylobacterium sp.
CCGCGGCCGCCGGCGCCGCGCCGGCCACCGCGACCACCACCGCCAAGCCGGCCGACGCCAAGCCCGCCGCGTCTGCGACGGCCAAGGCTGCGGCTACGCCCGCGAAGCCGCTTGCGGCGGGGCATGCCAAGGCGGTCCCGCTCGTCCCCGCCAAGCCGGTTTCGGCTGCGAAGGCCGCCGCGCCGGGCCTGCCGAAGAGCGGCGAGGCCAAGGCGGGTGCGCCGAAGACCTCCGCCGCAGCCAAGTCCCCGGCCGGCGCCAAGGCCGCGGCCGCGACCTCGAAGAAGCCGGCGACGAGCGGCGCCAAGGCCGCAAAGCCCGCCGCCGCCGCCAAGCCTTCCGCCGCCGCCCCGGCCCACCCGGCGCCGACGCCCGCGTCCGCCGCGCCCGAGGAGCCGCCGATTTGAGCCAGGCGCGCACCCTCGACCCGACGCGCTGGCTGGGCGTGCCGCTCCTCCAGGCGCTGGCGGCCACCCTGCTCTTCGGCATCCCGATCCGGCTGTGGGGGCTGCAGCTGCCCGAGCCGGTGTTCGCGATGCCGGTGGTGTTCGCCTGGGCGGTGATCCGGCCCTCGGTGCTGGCGCCGATGGGCATCCTGCTCATGGGCCTGGTCCTCGACCTCTTCTGGGGCGGGTCGCTGGGGCTTTGGCCGCTGTGCCTGCTGATCGCCTACGGCGTGCTGCTCGCCGGCCGCAGCATGATGGCCGGGCAGAGCCGCACCATATTGTGGGTCTGGTATGGCATGGTCACCGCCATCTCGCTGCTTTCCGGCTACCTGTTCATCATGCTCGACGACAAATCCATGCCGAGCTTCGCCGCCGTCGGCTGGCAGTACCTGTCGACGGTCATCCTGTTCCCCTTCGCCAACCGGCTGATCGACGTGTTCGAAGACGCCGACGTGCGCTTCCGCTGAGGGCTGCCGCATGGCCGAACCGGCGATCTTCTTCGAGGAAGTCAACGAGCGGCAGGGCATCTTCCACCGCCGCGCCTTCCTGCTGGGCGGCTTCGCCGGCGCGGGCCTGTTGGCGCTGGGCGGGCGGCTGGCTCACCTGCAGCTGATCGAGACCCAGAAGTACGACAAGCTCTCGGCCTCCAACCAGTTCAACTTCAAGCTGATGGCGCCCCCGCGCGGCCTGATCATCGACCGCAACGGCGTGGTGCTGGCCTCCAACCGGCCGAACTTCCGGCTGATGGTGGCCCGGGACAAGGGCATGGACGTGCCCGGCACGCTGAAGACACTGGCCGCGTTCGTGCCCCTCGACGACCGGCGCCAGGTGCGCCTGACGAAGGACATCGCCGCGGCGCCCAAGCGCGCGCCGGTCGAGGTGATGGAGGACATGAGCTGGGAGCAGTTCAGCGCCATCAACCTGCGCGCGCCCGAGATGCCCGGCGTCACCGCCGACATGGGCGAGGTCCGCGTCTATCCGCACGGCGGGGCGTTCGCCCACGTCATCGGCTATGTGGCCAAGGTCAACAAGGACGACATCACCGACACCGGCCCGAACGCCGAGCCGATCATGCTCAACCCCGGCTTCCGTATCGGCAAGCAGGGGGTGGAGAAGGCCTTCGACCTGCAGCTGCGCGGCAAGCCCGGCGCGCGCAAGGTGGAGGTGGACGCCAACGGCCGCGAGGTGCGCGCCGACCCCGCCGGCGACATCCCCGCCGTGCCGGGCGCCGAGATCAAGCTCACCATCGACGCCGACATCCAGACCCGCGCCATGGAGGTGTTCGGCGCGGAGAGCGGGGCGGCGGTGATGATGGACTGCCGCACGGGCGACGTCCTGTGCATGTTCTCGGGGCCGAGCTTCGACGCCAACCGTTTCGTCCGCGGCCTGACCGGGAACGAGTACCGGCAGCTGGCGCTGTACGAGCGCAAGCCGCTGTTCAACAAGGCGCTCACCGCCACCTATCCGCCGGGCTCGACCTTCAAGACCATGGTGGCGCTGGCCGCTCTCGAGGCCGGCCTCGATCCCAAGCTCACCCATGTCTGCAACAAGGCCTGGGCCTGGGGCGGGCGGGTCTGGCACTGCGACGAGGCGCACGGCGTGCAGGACATGCACAGCGCCATCGCCACCTCGTGCGACATCTACTTCTACCAGTGCGCGCTGTTCGTGGGGCCGGACCGGATCGCCAATATGGCGCGCCGCTTCGGCCTGGGCGAGCTCTTCGACCTGGGCATCCCGGGGCAGAAGAAGGGCCTGGTCCCGGACACCGCCTACAAGCGCCGGACGTTCAAGAAGGACCCGGTCTGGCACCCGGGCGAGACGCCCAGCATGGGCATCGGCCAGGGCTATACCCACCTCAATCCGCTGCAGCTCTGCGTCATGGTCTCGCGTCTGGCCAACGGCGAGAAGGCGCTGCACCCGCGCCTGGTACAGTCCATCGGAGGGGTCGAGCAGCCCCGCGGCAGCGCCTTCGGCGACCTGCCGGTGGCCCCAGAGCATCTGCATTTTGTGCGCGAGGCGATGAAGGCCGTGACCACCGTCGGCACGGCGGCCGCGGTCGCGGACATGGGGCTGGGCGACATCAAGATGGCCGGCAAGACCGGCACCGCCCAGGCGATGAACTATGGCGGCGGCCGCGGGGCGCACGGCGCCGTGGGCGAATGGCGGCTGCGCGACCACGCCTGGTTCGTGGCCTATGCGCCCTATGACGCGCCGCGCTACGCGATGAGCGTGCTGGTCGAGCACGGCGGCTTCGGCGCCCAGGCTGCGGCGCCCCGCGCCCGTGAGATCATGCGCGTGGCCCTGATGAAGGATCCGGAGATCCGCGCGCGGATCGAAAAGCCGATGCCGATGCCGCTCGCCCCGACCGGACCGGCCAGCGGCGACGTGGTGCCCGACCTTCCCGCGACCCCCGTCGATCCCAACGCGCCCCAGGGCGTGGCGGGCGGCGACGCAGGACAGACCACATGACCGTCTCGGCCCTCACCCGTCCCGGCGAACGCGACCGGCTGATCGTCAAGCTGGGGGAGATCGACTGGATCTTCTGCCTGGCGCTGACGCTGATCGCCGTGGCCGGCGCGCTGATGCAGTTCTCGATCGCCGGCTCCTCCTGGATGCCGTGGGCGGCGCCGACCCTGGTCCGCTACGTGGTCTTCTTCTCGATCATGATCGTGCTGTCGCTGGTGGACCTGCGGGTCTGGTTCGCGCTGGCCTATCCCGTCTACGCCATAGGCCTGGTGCTGCTGGCGCTGGTCGACGTGGTGGGGCACCACGCGCTCGGCGCCCAGCGCTGGCTGCAGCTCGGGCCAATCACCATCCAGCCCTCGGAGATCATGAAGGTCGGCCTGGTGATGGCGCTGGCGCGCTTCTACCACGGCATCTCAGGCAAGAGCGCCCAGCTCTCCTGGTGGCTGCTGGTGCCGGGCGCGCTGATCCTGGCGCCCGTGGGCCTGGTGGCCAAGCAGCCGGACCTCGGCACGGCGCTGCTGATCCTGATGACCGGCGGGTTCATCATGGTGCTGGCCGGCCTCTCCTGGCGGCTCATCACCTTGGGCGCGCTGGGGGCGGTGGTGCTCGTGCCGCCGGCGATCATGTTCGGCCTGCACGACTATCAGCGGAAGCGGATCCTCACCTTCATGGACCCCGAAGGCGACCCCTCCGGCTCGGGCTACCACATCCTGCAGTCGAAGATCGCCCTGGGCTCCGGCGGCCTGCTCGGCAAGGGCTATGGCCTCGGCTCGCAGAGCCAGCTCAACTTCCTGCCGGAGAAGCAGACCGACTTCATCTTCGCCACGCTGGCCGAGGAGTTCGGCTTCGTCGGCTGCGTCTCGGTGCTGATCCTCTACGCGGCGGTGATCTTCATGGCGCTGCGCACCGCCTACATCAGCCACAGCCACTTCGGCCGGCTGGCGGCGGCCGGCGTCACCATCACCTTCGCCCTCTACGTCCTGATCAACGGCTCGATGGTGATGGGCCTGGCGCCCGTCGTCGGCGTGCCCATGCCGCTGCTCTCCTATGGCGGCACCGTCATGCTGACCGTGATGATCGGCTTCGGCCTGGTGATGGCCGTCCGCGTCCACCGCTACGCCGAGATCACCAGCGGCAAGGGCACGCTGATGTAGATCTGCCTCACCCGCGCCAGCGGGGAGGGTTCTTAGACCGCGAACGCCTGGTCCGTCGCCCGGACCAGGGCGTCGACGACGCCGGGCTCCGTCGAGGCGTGGCCCGCATCCCAGACGATCTCGAACCTCGCCTCGGGCCAGGCCTGCTTCAGCCGCCAGGCCGCGTCCATCGGGGTCACCACGTCGAAGCGGCCCTGCACGATCCAGCCGGGGATGGCGCGGATCTTGCCGACGGTCTTCAGGATCCAGCCCTCCTCGGGGAAGAAGCCGCCGTTGGCGAAGAAGTGGCACTCGATGCGGGCGAAGGCGATGGCGAAGTCGATCTCGTTGAACTTCGAGGGCCGCGCCTCCGGGCCGCGGATCGAGATGGTGTCGCCCTCCCACTGGCTCCAGGCGGCCGCGGCCTCGGCCTGGATGCGGCGGTCCGGATGGGTGAGCCGCTTGTGGTAGGCGCCGATCATGTCGCCACGCTCGGCCTGCGGCACCGGCGCGCAGAACCGCTCCCAGGCGTCGGGGAACAGCATCGAGGCGCCCTCCTGGTAGAACCAGTTGAGCTCGCGCTTGGTCAGCAGGAAGACCCCGCGCAGCACCAGGCTCTCCACCCGCTCCGGGTGGGTGATGGCGTAGGCCAGCGCCAGGGTGGAGCCCCAGGAGCCGCCGAACACGCACCACTTCTCAACGCCTAGCCGCTCGCGCAGCCGCTCGATGTCCTCGATCAGCGTCCAGGTGGTGTTGTCCTGCAGGCTCGCGTTGGGCCGGCTGCGGCCGCAACCGCGCTGGTCGAACAGCACCATCCGCCACTTCGCCGGATCGAAGAACCGCCGCATGGTGGGGTTGATCGCCCCGCCCGGCCCGCCGTGCAGGATGATGCAGGGCTTGCCGTCCTTGCGCCCGCACTCCTCGTAATAGATCTCGTGCGGCCCGCCGGTCGCCATCCAGCCGGAGGCGAAGGGCTCGTTGTCCGCGAACAGCCCGCGCCGGTGGGCGGCGCCGGAGACCACGGGCGGGGGCGTGCTGCGTTCCATTACCGCTATCTACGTCCGGAAGCGGGGGCGCATCCAGTCGCCTTGTTAAGCCGCCGGCGCCGGACGCTCCAGAGGAAGGCCGACGCCGCCGGCCGGGTTCCGCCGATAAGCGCGAGACAGACGCGGCGGCGCACGCTCTAAGGGCGCCATGACCGCAGCTGCGACAAGCCCGGCCAACCGCACGCCCTGGGGGCTGGTGGTGCTGCTGGGCGCGCTCACCGCCATGGGCCCGCTGGCCATCGACATGTACCTGCCGAGCCTGCCCTCGATCGGCGCCGACCTGCACGCCTCGGCGGCCCAGACCCAGACGACGGTGGCCGCCTTCCTGGCCGGCATGGCCGCCGGCCAGTTCCTCTACGGCCCCGCCTCCGACCGCTTCGGGCGCAAGCCGCCGATCCTCCTGGGCATCGGCATCTATGTGGCGGCCTCGGCGGGCTGCGCGCTGGCCGGCTCGGCGCCGCTGCTGATCGCCGGGCGGTTCGTGCAGGCGCTGGGGGCCTGCTCGGGCGCGGTGGTGGGCCGCGCGGTGGTGCGCGACCGCTTCGACCATACCGAGACGGCCCGCATGCTGTCGCTGATGATGCTGATCATGGGGGTGGCGCCGATCCTCGCGCCGCTCGCGGGCGGGGCGCTGCTGGGGCTGGGCGGCTGGCGGCTGATCTTCTGGGTGATGACCGGCTTCGGCGTGCTCCTGGGGCTCTGCACGATCTGGCGCATGACGGAATCGCGCTCGGCGGAGACCGAGGCCCACGCCCGGTCCGAGCACCCGGTCCGGGCCTACATCAGCCTGCTTGGGCAACGCCAGCTGGTGGGTTACGCCCTCTCCGGGTCGCTGAACGGCGCGGCCCTCTTCACCTACATCGCCTCCTCGCCGGACCTGCTGATCCGCACCTACGGGATTTCGCCGGCGGCGTTCGGCTGGGTGTTCGGCCTGAACGGGATCGGCATCATCGGCGCCAACCAGGTGAACCGCTACCTGCTGCGCCGGGCGACGCCCGACGAGGTGCTGGCCCGCGCCAGCCTGGTCTGCCTGGGCGCCGCCGTGCTGCTGATGCTGGCGGCGGTGAGCGGGATCGGCGGCCGCTGGAGCGTGCTGCCGCTGCTGTTCCTGCTGCTGGCCAGCTACGGCTTCATGCAGGGCAACACCATGGCCGGCGCGCTGAACGTCGATCCGCGCCGGGCGGGCTCGATCTCGGCCCTGCTCGGCGGCCTCTCCTTCGCCACCGGCGCGGTGGCGGCCTGGGCCGCGGGCGTGCTGCACGACGGCACGCCGCGGCCAATGGCGGTGGTGATGCTGGTGGCCATGGCGGGCTCGGCGCTCTCGCTGCACAAGCTCGCCCTGCCGAAGCCGGCGCAGATCGCGCCGGCCTAGAGCTCGATCGTCCGCACCGCCCAGGCGAGCGCCGCCCAGCCCGCCAGGAACAGCAGCCCGCCGATCGGCGTCACCGCGCCCAGCCAGCGCGGGCCGCCCAGCGCCATGGCCGCGAGCGTGCCGGAGAACACCGCCGCGCCGGCCAGGAACAGCGGCGGGGCGAAGCGCGCCTGCCGGGCGCCGGCGCGCACCAGGGGCAGGCAGGCCAGGCTCGCCAGCGCATGGACGAAGCCGTATTCGGCCGCGGTGCGCATCCAGCCCTGCGCCTGCGGATCGGCGAGGCCGTGCGCGGCGAAGGCGCCCAGGGCCACGCAGAGGAAGCCGAGAATCCCGGCGAGGGTCAGCGAGAGGCGCATGCCCTCCCATGCCGCAGAACGGCCCGAGCGTCGATGGCGGAGGGCCGCGTCAGATCCCCGGGTCGAACCCGCCTTCCAGCCGCTGCACGATCTGCTCGGCGGCGGCCTCGGGGGTGATCGCGGTGGTGTCGATGCGGATCTCGGGGTGCTCCGGCGGCTCGTAGGGGCTGTCGACGCCGGTGAAGTTCTTCAGCTCGCCGGCGCGGGCCTTCTTGTAGAGCCCCTTGACGTCCCGCCGCTCGGCCTCGGCCAGCGGGGTGTCGACGAACACCTCGACGAACTCGCCCTGGGCCATCGCCTCGCGGGCCATCCGCCGCTCGGCGCGGAACGGCGAGATGAAGGAGACCAGCACGATCAGGCCGGCGTCGGCCATCAGCTTGGCGACCTCGGCGACCCGGCGGATGTTCTCCACCCGGTCCTCGTCGGTGAAGCCGAGGTCCTTGTTCAGCCCGTGGCGCACGTTGTCGCCGTCCAGCAGATAGGTGTGGCGCCCGTCGGCGTGCAGCTTCTTCTCCACCAGGTTGGCGATGGTCGACTTGCCGGCGCCGGAGAGGCCGGTGAACCACAGCACCTTCGGCGCCTGGCCCTTGGCCTGGGCGCGGGCGTCCTTGTGCACGTCCACCGCCTGCCAGTGGATGTTCTGGCTGCGCCGCAGCGCGAAGTGCAGCAGGCCTGCGCCCACCGTGCGGTTGGAGATCCGGTCGATCAGGATGAAGCCGCCGAGGTCCTTGTTCTGCGCGTAGGCGTCGAAGGCGATCGCGGTGTCGAGCGAGAGGTTGACGACGCCGATCTCGTTGAGCTCCAGCCGCTTGGCGGCGAGGTGCTCCAGCGTGTTCACATTGACCTTGTACTTGGGCTCGGTGACCTGGGCCGAGACGGTCCGCGTCCCGAGCTTCAGGAGGTAGGGGCGGCCCGGCAGCAGCGGCTCGTCGTCGAACCAGACGATGGTCGCCTCGAACTGGTCGGCCACCTCGGGGGGCGAGCCGGCGGCCGCCAGCACATCGCCACGGGAGACGTCGATCTCGTCGCTCAGCGTGAGGGTCACCGACTGGCCGGCGACGGCTTCGGCCAGGTCGCCGCCGAAGGTGACGATCCGCTCCACCTTGCTCTCGCGCCCGGACGGCAGGGCCTTGAGCTTGTCGCCCGGTCGCACGACGCCGGAGGCGACCAGGCCGGAGAAGCCGCGGAAGTCGAGGTTGGGCCGGTTGACCCACTGCACCGGCATGCGGAACGGCTTTCCGCGCAGGTCGTCCTCGACCGGCGCGTCTTCCAGCCAGCGCATCAAGGGCGGCCCGGCATACCAGGGGCTGTTGGCCGAGGCCTCGGTGATGTTGTCGCCCCGCAGCGCCGACATCGGAATGGCGGTGAAGTCCTTGATGCCGATCTGGTCGGCGAAAGCGCGGTAGTCGGCGACGATCTCGTCGAACCTGGCCTGGCTCCAGTCCACCAGGTCCATCTTGTTGATCGCCAGCACCACGTGGCGGATGCCGAGCAACTGCACCAGGTAGGAGTGCCGCCGGCTCTGGGTGAGCACGCCCTTGCGCGCGTCGATCAGGATCACCGCGGCGTCGGCGGTCGAGGCGCCGGTGACCATGTTGCGGGTGTACTGCTCGTGGCCCGGGGTGTCGGCGACGATGAACTTGCGCTTGTCGGTCGAGAAGAAGCGGTAGGCGACGTCGATGGTGATGCCCTGCTCGCGCTCCGCGGCCAGGCCGTCCACCAGCAGCGCGAAGTCGATCTCGCCGCCCTGCGTGCCGATCCGCTTGGAGTCCGCCTCCAGCGCCGCAAGCTGGTCCTCGAAGATCGTCTTGGAATCGTAGAGCTGACGGCCGATCAGGGTCGGCTTGCCGTCATCGACGGAGCCGCAGGTCAGGAACCGCAGCAGGCTCTTGACCTCGTGGGCCTTCAGATAGGCGTCGATGTCCTCGGCGATCAGCGCGGACTGGTGGGACATCAGAAATACCCCTCCTGCTTCTTCTTCTCCATGGAGGC
>JAQGIJ010000403.1 GCA_028291285.1 Phenylobacterium sp.
GGCGGCTGCTCAGGGTCGGCGAAACCGCGGGCGAAGGCCGCCCGCGCCGTCTCGGCCTGGCGGGCATAGCCCAGGTCTTCCAGGGCGCGCAGGCTGAGCAGGAAACGGCCGCGCGGGCTCTGCGCGAAGCACGCGGCGCGACGGCAGGCGGCTTCGGCGTCGGCGCGGATCTCGTCTGGGCCGCGCGGCGGATGCGACGGCTGAGCCGCAAGCCCCGACCAGCCGACCCCGCCGGCGCGGGCGGCCTCGGCGACGCGCTCGGCCAGCCGCGCCTGTTCGGCGCGGGTCTCGCGTTCGATGAAGGGCGTCACGCAGATCGCGCGGACATCGTCGAGCGTGAAGCGCCGCTCTGGCATGAATCCTCTCCTCCACGAGTCGGAAAGGTATAATATATACCGTTACAATGCAACCATCGCCGAGCTCGGCGGCGCGAATCGCGGGAGGAAATGGCTCAGGCGACCTGGCGCTCGCCGGCGCGGCGGATGATCCGGCGGGCCTGTTTCGGCGGGATGATCGCCGTGGGCTCGGCGGCCCAACGCAGTCGGACGTCCTCGATCGGCGGGCCCACCTGGCTCTCGAGCATATAGACCTCCGAACGCGAGCCGCGCAGCAGGCGCTTGAAGAGTACGCGGCCATCCTCGGTCTCGACGATGCAGTAGTAGCCCAGCATGTCCGGGGTGGGCGGATTGCGCTGGTCTTCGAAGTAGATCAGCGAGCCGTCCTCTGCGATGGCGCGCATCGAGTGGCCCACCACCTCCAGCGCCACCGCGTCGGCGGTGCCGCCAGGCGGCACCGGAACGGTGTCGAAGCCCTCCTGCCCGTCGGTCTGGATCACGGAGCCCTCCGTATCGGCGCCGACGCGGCCGATGATCCGCACCATGGGCTCGGCGCCCGGCTGCATCGCGCCGGTCTCGTCGTAGAGCCATTCGGCGCGCACGCCGAAGGCCTGGGCGTACTCCTTGGCCTTGCGGAAGGAGAAGGGCGCGTTGCCGTTCTCGTTCGACTTGTAGGTGTTCTCGTTCCAGCCGAAGCGCGTCGCAGCATCGCTCGCGCGCTCGAAGCCCGCAGCGATCCGCGCCTGCCGAAGCCGGTCGTGGCGTTCACCCATGGTGGGAAACCTACCACGCGCGGCGGTATAAAACATGCCAAAACGCTTGACGGCGCTACGGTATATAACATACCTTAACTCCCATGACCTCTCAGCTGGCCAGCCTCAGAACGACCGCCGCGCACTCCGCCGGCGCGGCGCACGGCGCCGGAGCCGTCCCGGCGTCCATGGCGGCCAGGGTGCGCACCAGGCCCGGGCAGGCGCGGCAGGTGGAGCACCGGGCGGCCATGCCGCGCAGGCGCAGCTCGTCACGGAGCGCCAGCGGCCGGGCGGGTTGGTATGAGAGCAGTTCGATCCGCGTGCGGTCGGCGCACCGGCGCCGCGCGATCTCCCCTGGATACGCTGGGGTCATTACACGACCTCCCGCTGTACTTTGTTCTTCCCACGCGTATATGGCGACTCGATTGGTGCAGCTTGTCAATGCGCCCCGCGGGCCTCACGGCGGCGCTAGGCCCGTCGCTGCGCAGAGGCCGCAGGCTCGGCAGCGGGCGCGCATCTCCTCCAGCGCCGGCGCGCGCAAGGCCTCGAACTCGGCCGCCGTGATCGGCGCGCCCGCCGCGGCGACGTCCCTGGCCGGCGCATGCATCAGGAAGTCCCGCGTGCGCGAGAGGGTGGCGTTGCAGGCGCGCGCCGCAGAGCGCGTCCGCGGCAGGGTCGCTATTTCGGCGTACGACAGCATGACCAGCGCCGCCGTCTTCGGGTTCGCTCCAGCCATCCGCAGACGATCGAACTCTCATCATGAACATAACACGAACAGAATAGGTTATCGCGCGCCCCGCGCCGCTGCGGCGCCGCGCCTCACATCGGCCAAGGACGACCGCCATGCCCTGGACTGACGCGCAGATCGCGCTGCTCACTCAGCTCTGGACGCAAGGGGTCTCAGCCAGCGGGATCGCCGCGGAGCTGGGCGACGTCAGCCGCAGCGCCGTGCTCGGCAAGCTCCATCGGCTGAAGCTGCTGAAGAGCCGGCAGGCCGCCTCGGCCCCCCGGCGCTACGAGGGCGAGCCGGCCGTGGGCGGGCCCGTCCCGGTGCGAACCGGGTCATCCGCAGCCGGCCCAGGACCGAGCTCCACCGTCCCGCCGCAGCCGCCGCGATCGCCCTGGAAGACTTCGGTGTTCCGCCCGCTCGCAGGCACGGCGCCGCGCCCCTGGCTCTGCCGCGAGGCCGGAGAGTGCGCCTTCCCGGTGGACGGGGATGGCGAGGCGGTGGTCGCTTGCTGCGCCCCTGCCGGCTTCCGCAGCGCCTACTGCCCCGCGCACCACGCGATCGTGTTCAGGCCCGCCGCGCCGATGGCGGCGCCGGCGGAGCCGCCACAGGCGGCCGCGCGCCCCGGCCGCTGGGCGGCATGAGCACGAGCCAGCTTCAATCAGGAGTCGCCCAAGATGAACGTCAGAGCCAAGGGCCGCGGGCGACCCCGCAAGGCGGGTCCGCGCCATCCCTCCGGCCAGCTGGTGCAGAAGGTCGAGCCGAACGCCAAGGTGGTGGAGATTCGCCGCGCCTTGCTGGGCGCCACCCCGGCCGGGCTCGCCCAGGCCGAGGACCCGATGGCGCTGGCGCTGGCGCGCGGCTGGATCACGGCCGAGCAGCATCAGGCGGGCGCGGGCTACGCCGCCCTGTGGCGCCGCTCGCATCCGCAGCGGCGCGCGCCGGGCCTCGCCGAGAAGCCGGAGCCTGTCGGCCGCGACCTGCGCCGCATCGGCGAGTTGCCGGACGCCGAGATCGTCGCCGCGTTCGAGGCGATGCTCCTGGCGGGCGAACGCTCGGCGCCGGCCAGCGAGGCCTCGCAGGCGGAGGCGCGCGGCCGCTACAACGCCATGAGCCGGGCGATGACCGCGGCCGAGCAGAACGAGGTCTTCCTCTGCTTCTGCCTTGCCTCCTGGCCGCAGTGGATCCTGCAGCGCTGCGCCGGCCGGTTCGAGACCAGCTGGGAGCGCAAGCACCGGCTCCTGGTGAGCGGCCTGGAGACGCTGTCGGGGGTGCGCAGACCGAGGCGCGTCGGCGTCGGAGGCTGAGCCGTCAGACCACGCGCTCGACGGTGGCGATGCGGCGCTCGTCGCGCCAGACTTCGACCTGCCGCACGCCGGCGCGGCGGCGAAGCAGGCCGCGGCCGAGGTCGAGAGCCTCGGCGTCGTGGGCGAGCGCCACGGTCTGCAGGGTGGGTTCGGGCGCGTCGGACGCGAAGGCCTTGAGGACGTATTGCATCTGCCGTCACCGATTTGCCGAGCCTTTGCCGGCCCTTGGCTGTCTTTATAGCGGCAAGACCTTGACGTTCCGCCAACGGCCCGAGGCGCCCTGCTTTCGCGGGCTCGGCAGCCCGGCTATAGCCACGGCCTTGCTCTGGCTCTTCGGGAGATCGCCGTGGCCCAGCGTCGCGCCGTCATGTTCTGGAGTGGCGGCAAGGATTCCGCCCTGGCGCTCGACCGCGTGCAGCGCGCCGGCGATTACGAGGTCGCGGCCCTGATCACCACGGTCAATCCGGAATTCCGCCGGGTCTCCATGCACGGGGTGCGCGAGGCGCTGGTGGAGGCGCAGGCCGCGGCCGCGGGCCTGCCGCTGGAGAAGATGTACGTGGGCTCCGCGAGCTCGAACGAGGCCTATGTGGCGGCGCTGCGGGCGGTGCTGGCGGAGCAGCGGGCGAAGGGCGCCGAGGCCGTGATCTTCGGCGACATCTTCCTGGCCGACCTGCGCGCCTGGCGCGAGGGGTTCCTGGCGGAATGCGGCCTGGCCGGCGTCTTCCCGCTGTGGGGCGAGGATACCTCGCGTCTCGCCGCGGAGTTCGTAGATCGGGGCTTCAAGGCGGTGGTCTGCTGCGCCGACGATGCGCGGCTGGACGAGACGGCGGTGGGGCGGACGCTCGACGCGGGCTTCTTTGCCGGGCTGCCGGCCGGCGTCGACCCCTGCGGCGAGAACGGCGAGTACCACAGCTTCGTGCATGACGGCCCGGTGTTCCGCCGCCCGGTGGCCTTCGCCATGGGCTAGACCGTCTATCGGCCGCTCGGAACCGCGCCGGAGGCCGGCGACGAGGACCATCCGCCGATCCCGGTCCCGGCGGCGCCGGCGCAGACCAAGACCCGCGGCTTCTGGTTCGTCGACCTATTGCCGGAAGAGGCCTGAGCATGCGGATCGTCTCGCTCCTGCCGGCGGCGACGGAGATGGTCTGCGCGCTGGGGCTGGCCGACCAGTTGGTGGGCGTCTCGCACGAATGCGCCTATCCGGCCGAGGTGGTGGGCAAACCCGTGGTGCTGCGCGGCGTGCTCGCCACCCAGGAGATGAGCCAGGCCGAGATCGACGCCGAGGTCACCCGGCGGCTGCGCGCCGGTGAGCCGATCTACGAGGTGGACGCCGAACAGCTGGCGGCGCTCGAGCCGGACCTGGTCATCACCCAGGAGCTCTGCGAGGTCTGCGCGGCCTCGCCGAAGGACCTGGCCGGGGCGCTGGCCGGTCTGGTCCGACGACCGCAGGTGCTGCAGCTGACCCCGCATTCGCTGGCCGAGATCTTCCAGAACCTGGGCCAGATCGGCTCCGCCACGGGGCGCGAGGCGCAGGCGGCGGCGCTCGCGGCGGACTGCGAGGCGCGGATCAAGGCGGTGCGGGCGCGCGCGGCGCAGGCCCGAAGGCGACCGCGCGTCTTCTGCATGGAATGGCTCGACCCGCCCTACTGCAGCGGCCACTGGGTCCCCGAAATGGTCGAGCTCTGCCACGCCGAGGACCAGCTTTCCCGCAAGGGGACGGACTCGGTGCGCGTGCCCTGGGCGGCGGTGCTCGACTGGGCGCCCGAGCTGCTGGTCGTGATGCCCTGCGGCTACGGGCTCGAGGCGGTGCAGCGGCAGGCCGAGGCGTTGCCGAAGCTGCCGGGCTGGGCGGCCTTGCCTGCCGTGCAGGCGGGTCGCGTCTACGCCGCGGACGCCGACGCCCTGTTCGCCCGGCCCGGTCCGCGGGTGGTCGAGGGGCTGGAGCTGCTCGCCCATCTGATCCATCCGGAGCTCTTCGCCTGGACCGGTGATCCGGGCGCCTTCGCGCGTCTGCGGACCAAGGCGTGCGCGCGCTGCCAGGCGTCCTTCCTGTGCCGGCCTGCGCCGGGGTGCTGGTGCGAAGGGGTGAGCCTGCCGCAGGGGACAGCCGGCGCGCTCTGCGGCGCCTACGCCGACTGCCTGTGCCCGGCCTGCCTGGAGCCCGTGGCGGCCGAGTTGACGCCGGCGCCGATATTTTCGTCCAGGATCACCATGGGTTAGGAAACCCTGGGCCTCCGCAGTCGTTTCGAGAGGGCTTTCCCTCCAGACAGCGGCCCTGCCATGACCGAAGCCCACTGCGAGACTGCGCTCAAGCACATCCAGCGCGTCGTGACGATCGCTTCGGCGAGCAACGCTCCGATCACCGTGGCTGAAGCCCTGGAACAGATCGCCGAGACCCTGGACCTTGCCGGGTTCGGGCCGGTGGCTGCCCAGGGCGCGGCGGCTGCGGTCGAAGCGACGCTGCAATAGCCGCTCGCGGGCGCGCCGTCGCAGGCCGGGTCAAGGGGGGCTGGAAGCCGGGCTTGGCTGCTGACAGGCTTTCGTGAACGGCCAGCGAGCCTTGCACCGTTCGTGCCCAGCCTGGAGGAGGCGGCCATGAGTCCCCGCATCGCGCACATCAGCATCTACGGGACGGACCTTCGTCGGGCAGTGGCCTTCTACCGCGACGTGGTGGGCTGGCCGCTTGTCACCACGGACGAGGCGTTCGGCTATGCGCGCATGGACGCCGGCGCGGTGTCGGTCGGGCTGGGCGCGGTGGACGCCGGCTCGGAGCTCGCCAAGGCGCTCGTCGGACGCCACACGGGCATCGGACTGGAGGTGGCGGACGTGGACGCCGCCTATGCGGCCATGCGTGAGAAGGGCGCGGTCTTCTCCATGCCTCCGACCCGCCAGCCCTGGGGTGGGTACATGGCGATGTTCCTGGACCCCGACGGCAACGAGATCGAGTTGCAGCCGGACGGGGCTACCTGAGCGGCCGCAGCGGGTTGGGGTGGCTGCTCCTCCCCCGGCGGCAGGGGAGGAGGACCGCCGTCAAGCCTCAGTAGCTGTAGGGATCATAGCCGCTGTAGCGGTACGCCCGGTCGTCGCCGCCGCGGTAGTCGCTGCCGTAGTAACCGCCGCCGTCGTAGGGCTGGGTGCGGCGGTAGGCGACGCGGCCATAGTCGCGCTCGTCGCAGGCGCCCGAGGACTTGGCGCTGCTGCGGCCGAGGTTGTTGCCGAGGACCGCGCCGGCCACGGCGCCCAGGGCCATGCCACCGGTGCGGCCGCCGTGGTGGCTCGCGAGGTTTGAGCCGATCAGGGCGCCGGCGATGCCGCCCAGCACCGCGCCGGTCGTACCGTTGTTGTGCTGCTTGGATTGGCAGGCGTCGGCGCGGCCGTAGCCGTAGCCGGGATAATCCTGGGCGAAGCTCGGGGTGGCGACGGCGCCCGCGGTGACCAGGGCGAGCGCGGTGGCGGAAAGGGCCGCGATCTTCATCTGTCTGTCTCCTGTTGCGGATGGCGCGGGGCGCGTGTCCCGGCCTTCGATGTTCCGCATTAGGCGACATTGCCGCTGAACGACCTCTGAGGCGGTCGTTGTCGGGCGTTCAGGTGAAGCCTGGCCGCGCCGACGCCGCGCGGCGGGCTCGCCGGACGGGCGTGGAAGCGGTCGCCGTGCGGGCGGCCGCCTCCGGTCGTCCTAGAAGGTGTAGGTGATCTTGCCGTAATAGTAGCCGCCGTTGATGCCGAACGGCGACCAGTCGGGGTACCGACTCACGGCGGCGTTGTCGTTCGCCGCGCGATAGGAGGCCACCAGGCTCGGGTTCAGCTTGGTCGGGTAGGTGTTCAAGAGGTTGTTGGCGCCCACCGTCAGCCGCACGTTCTGGTCGAGCTTGTAGTCCACCTCCAGATCGGTGATCAGCTTGGCCTTGATGGTGGTCTTGTAGGTGGCGCCGTCGTCGCCGACGGCGAATTCCGAGGACTTGCCGTAGAGCGTCTCGCGCAGGTTCACGGTCCAGGCGCCCAGCGTCCACAGCGCGCCGCCGATCACCTTGTACTTCGGCGTCGCATCCGTGAGGATCGACTTCGCGACATGGTCGTAGAGGGTCTGCGGCGCGATCGAGGCCGGCGAGGCCTTCACGCTGGTGATCTTGGTGTCGCTGAACGCGCCGGAGAGCGACCAGTCGACCCGGCCGTAGTCGCCATAGTTCTCCGCATCGGTGATAACGAACTCGACGCCCTGGGAGCGGGTGACGAGGCCATTGGCGAAGATGTAGATGCCGTCCTGGCTGTCCGCGGCGACCGTGTCGGCGCCGGCGAAGGCCTCCAGCGCGGCCTGGACCGCGGCGGAGTTGACGCCGGTGGGGTTGCCGCGGCCGTAGATGTTGCCGGAGCCGACGATCCGGTCCTTCAGCTTGATGTAGTAGGCGTCGACGGTGGCGGTGAGCTTGGGCGTCGGGTGGAAGACGAGGCCGGCGCTGAAGTTGTCGGACTTCTCAGGTTTCAGGCCGTTTATGCCCAGCGACTTTGCGGCGCTGGAGTTCGGACCGAGCTGGCCGAAGGCGGACGTCGGGCCGACGTTGACGTTGGTGTAGAACTCCTCGGCGAGCGTCGGCGCGCGGAACCCGGTGGAGACGGTGCCGCGGACGGCGATGGCGTCGTTGAAATCATAGCGCGCGGTGAGCTTTCCCACGGTGGTGTCGCCGAAGTCGGAGAAGTGCTCGAAGCGGCCGGCGACATCGACCTTCAGGCCGGTGATCGGCGAGACGGCCAGATCGCCGTAGACGCCGGTGTTGTTGCGCGAGTGGGAGCCGGCGTCGCCCGGGGTCAAGCCCGGGAAGGACTGGGCGCCGCTGCCGAAGTAGGAAGACGGCTCGCCGGCCCCGACATCGTAGGTGTCCTTGCGGTGCTCGACGCCGAAAGCGACGGTGAGCGGCGTCGCCAGGCCGACGTTGAACTCGCGCGTGACGTCGAGGTTGGTGGTCCACTGGCTGGCGACGAACTTGCCGTCGTAGAACATGGTCTGGGTGGAGCCTAGCGCCGCCAGGTCCACGTTGGCGGAGCCTTCGGTGTAGAACTTGTCGGTGTCGCGGCCGTAGGTCGTGGCCAGGTCGAGGTTCCAGCCAGCGAGCTTGGTCTTGATCCCGCCGGTGAAGGCGTAGTCGTTTTCCTTCAGCTCTTCCTTGGGATTGAAGCCCAGCGGCCAGATGGACGGCGCGCGGCCCGGCGTGCGGTAGTTCTCGAAGGCCTGGCCGTTCTTATGGCCGTAGGTGCCGAAGCTGTAGACCTGGGTGTCGTCGGAGATGTCGTAGCCGGCGTCGTAGGAGACCACGTTGAGGTGGTACAGGGCGTCGCCGGCGATGTGGTTTACGTTCGGGTAGCCGGGGAATTGCAGCGACGCGTCGTTCGGCGCGCCCGGTCCCACGTTGACGATTCCGTCGTGGTTGTAGACCCGCGGGTCGGGATTGCCGCGATCCGAGTGGCCGTGGAAACGGGACTCCCCGGTGATGTTCAGCCAGGACTTGTCACCCAGGGGCGCTAAGCCGACGTTGGCCGTGACGCTTGCCGTCGTGCCGCCCTGGTCGAAGTAGTGGCCGCCGGTGACCGAAACGTTCCCGCCGTGCGCCGAGTGCTTGAGAATGATGTTCACGACGCCGGCGATGGCGTCGGTGCCGTATTGGGCGGCGGCGCCGTCGGTGAGCACCTCGACGTGGTCGATGGCGTTCACCGGGATGAAGTTCAGGTCCGCGGCGGCGCCGCCCTGATAGGGACCTCCCAGCACCGACAGGCTGCCCGTGCCGTGCCGGCGCTTGCCGTTGACCAGGACCAGGGTGTCATTGGGGCTCAAGCCCCGAAGCTTGGCGGACAAGGTGAGGT
>JAQGIJ010000363.1 GCA_028291285.1 Phenylobacterium sp.
TGAAGGCGCACTGCGAGACGCGCCTGGAGGCCGCACGCCTGCGGGTCGAGAAGATCGTCATGGGCGCGAGCGGCCAGCCGGGGGTCGAACCGGCCGAGTTCAGCTGATGCACGTGCTCGCGCGACGCGTGGCGGAGGCGGCCGACCTGGTGACGGTGGCGCTCGACGAGCTCCTGCCGCGCGCCGAAGGGCCGGAGTCGCGGCTCACCGAGGCGATGCGCTATGCGACCCTGGGCCCCGGAAAGCGCCTGCGCCCGTTCTTCGCCCTGGAGACCGGGCGGATGTTCGACGTCGACGACCGGCCCGTGCTGCGGGCGGCCTGCGCGCTGGAATGCATCCACGCCTACAGCCTGATCCACGACGACCTGCCGTGCATGGACGACGACGACATGCGCCGCGGCCGCCCCACCGTGCACAGGGCCTATGACGAGGCCACCGCGGTGCTCGCCGGCGACGCCCTGCAGACCGCGGCGTTCGAGATCCTCGCCCACCCCGACACGCACAAGGACGGCGCCGTCCGTTCCGAGATGATCCTGAAGCTCGCCCAGGCCTCGGGCGCCCGCGGCATGTGCGGCGGACAGATGATCGACCTGATCGGCGTGCGCGACGACCTGGGCGCCGTCGCGCGCATGCAGCGGCTGAAGACCGGCGCGCTCATCGCCTCGGCCTTCGAGCTGCCGCTGGTCATCGCCCGCCCGACCGAGGCCGAGCGGCATGCGCTGCTGGCCTTCGCCCAGGACCTGGGCCTCGCCTACCAGATCGTCGACGACCTGCTGGACGCCGAGGGCGACGAGGCGACGCTGGGCAAGAAGGCCGGCAAGGACGCGGAAAAGGGCAAGACCAATTACGTCACCCTGCTCGGCGCGGACGCCGCCCGCGAGCGGCTGGATCTGCTCGTCGAGCAGGCCAAGGCGCACCTGGAGCCTTTTGGCGCAGCGGCGGAATTCCTGCGGGACAGCGTCGATTTCGTGCTAGACCGCCGCAGTTAGCCCTTCCCCTGCATCGTCGACATTCGCGTGCTCATGGCTCCCATCACACCCCTCCTGGATACGGTTTCTTCGCCTGCGGACACGCGGGCGCTCTCCATCGGGCAGCTCAAGCAGCTGGCCGAAGAGCTGCGCGCCGAGACCATCGAGGCTGTGTCCCAGACGGGCGGCCACCTGGGCGCGGGCCTGGGCGTCGTGGAGCTGACCGTCGCCCTGCACCACGTCTACGAGACGCCCCGGGACATCCTGATCTGGGACGTTGGGCACCAGGCCTATCCGCACAAGATCCTCACCGGTCGGCGCGACCGGATCCGCACCCTGCGCCAGGGCGGCGGGCTGTCCGGCTTCACCAAGCGGGCCGAGAGCGAATACGACCCCTTCGGCGCGGCGCACGCGGCGACCTCGATCTCCGCGGCGCTGGGCTTCTGCGCCGCGCGCGACCGCGAGGGCCGCGACAACAAGGTCGTGGCCGTGATCGGCGACGGCTCGATGAGCGCTGGCATGGCCTACGAGGCGATGAACAACGCCTGCGAGACCACCCGCCAGCTGACCGTCATCCTCAACGACAACGACATGTCGATCGCGCCCCCGGTGGGCGGGATGAGCGCCTACATGGCCAGGCTGGTCTCCGGCGGCGGCTACCAGTCGCTGCGCCGGGTCGGCAAGTCGGTGGCCCGGGCGCTGCCCCGGCCGCTGAAGGAAGCCGCGCGCAAGGCCGAAGAGTTCGCCCGGGGCATGGTCACCGGCGGCACCTTCTTCGAGGAGCTCGGCTTCTACTATGTCGGGCCGATCGACGGCCACGACATGGACGCCCTGGTCCACGTCCTGCAGAACGCCCGCAATATCGACGACAAGCCCGTGCTGGTCCACGTCGTGACCCAGAAGGGCAAAGGCTATGCGCCGGCCGAGAACGCGGCCGACAAGCACCACGCCGTGGTCAAGTTCGACGTGGTCACCGGCCAGCAGGCCAAGCCCGCCCAGACCCACGCGCCCAGCTACACCAAGGTGTTCGCCGCCGAGCTGGTCAAGCAGGCCGAGCGCGACCCGAAGATCGTGGCGATCACCGCGGCCATGCCGTCCGGCACCGGGCTCGACCTGTTCGCCCAGCGCTTCCCCGACCGCACCTTCGACGTCGGCATCGCCGAGCAGCATGCGGTGACCTTCGCCGCGGGCCTGGCGGCCGACGGGATGAAGCCGTTCGCCGCCATCTATTCCACCTTCCTGCAGCGCGGCTACGACCAGGTGGTGCACGACGTGGCCATCCAGCGGCTGCCGGTGCGCTTTGCCATCGACCGGGCCGGGCTGGTGGGCGCCGACGGCCCCACCCACGCCGGCAGCTTCGACGTGGGTTTCATGGGCGCGCTGCCGGGCATGGTGCTGATGGGACCGGCCGACGAGGCCGAACTCGCCCGCGCCGTCGCCACCGCCGTGGCGGTCGACGACCGCCCGAGCGCCTTCCGCTATCCGCGGGGCGAGGGGACCGGGGTCGAGATCCCGGCGCTGGCCGAGCCGTTCGAGATCGGCAAGGGCCGCATCGTCCGCGAGGGGACGGCGGTCGCCATCCTCTCCTTCGGCACGCGGCTTTCGGAGGCGCTGCGCGCCGCCGACCTGCTGGCGGCGCGGGGGCTCTCCACCACCGTCGCCGACGCCCGTTTCGCCAAGCCCCTCGACCTCGACCTGATCCTCCGACTCGCCCGCGAGCACGAGGCGCTGATCACGGTGGAGGAGGGCGCGATGGGCGGCTTCGGCAGCTTCGTGCTGCAGGCGCTCGCCGAGCACGGCGCGCTGGACCGCGGGCTGAAGGTCCGCCCGCTGGTGCTGCCCGACGTCTTCCAGGACCACGACAAGCCCGAGGTCATGTACGCCCAGGCCGGCCTCGACGCCGACGGCATCGTCCGCGCGGCGCTGGCGGCCCTCGGCGTGGACAGCGCCGCGGTCAAGGGACGGCGGGCGTAGGGCCTTCTCTCCGGCGCCGGCGGTCGCCGAACTGAGGGGCGTCAGGGCGGGAGGTTGCGAACGGCGCCAGCCTGGGGCGTCACGCTCGCCTGGAAGCCGGCCCCATGACCTACCGCTCGATCCTCGCCTACGCCGACGCCGCGCCCGAGGCGAGTGTCCGCCTGAAGATCGCCGCCGCCCTCGCCGCGCGCACCGGCGCGACCCTCGACGGGCTCTTCGTCAAGCCGCTCCTCAGTCCCGCGCCCACGCCGATCGACGGCCTGGGCTATATCCCGCCTTCGACCTGGGAGGCCCTGGCGGAGAGCCACCAGGCCTTCGTCACCGAGGCAGAGGCGGCCGCGCGGACCGCCTTCCGCTCGGCGGTGGAGGCGGCGGGGGCGCGCGCCGAGTGGACGGCGATCGAGGAGAGCGCCGCCTGGGGGTTCATCGGCCTGGCCCGCTGTTCCGACCTGGTGGTGTTCCCGATGTCCGGGATGACGGCGCCGCGCCTGACGGCGATGGAGCTCGCCCGGGAATCCGCCGCGCCGCTGGTGCTGGTCCCCGAGGCGCCCGCCGCCGCGCACGCCGGGCGCAAGGTGCTGGTGGCCTGGAACGGCTCGCGCGAGGCGGCGAGCGCGCTCCATGGCGCCTGGCCGATCCTCGAGGCCGCCGACCGCGTCGAACTGCTGATGGTCGAACCGCGGCCGGA
>JAQGIJ010000513.1 GCA_028291285.1 Phenylobacterium sp.
CTGCGCCGCGGTCCTCGACTGGGACATGGTCTCGCTGGCGGGCGCCGAGTGCGACCTCGCCTGGTGGACCCTGATGGACCAGAACTACACCGCCGGCCGCGGGATCCCGCGGCCGGCGGCGCCGACCTGCTGCGCGACTATGTGGTCGACGTGAGTTTCGCGCCCTGCCGGGTGGCGCTCTGGCCGCGGGGCCACGCGCCGCGCTTCCACGCCGAGGCCAGCCTGCCGCTCGCCTGGGCCGACGGCCGGCCCACCGCCCCGGCCAGCGTCGCCGACAATAGCCGCACGCTGAGCGGCGACTTCGTGCTGGCCACCGGGTCGGACACCTCGGTGCGGCTGCGCGACGACCTGGCCGATGCGCCAGGCGCGGCCAGGCGCGAGCCGCTCTACCCCTACGGCGCGCTGCGGCCGAAGCTGCGGGCCCTGTCCTTCGGCGGCGACCTTTTCGAGGCGGCCCCCGCCGGGCTCGAGGCCAGGGCCGACCTGGCGGCCGCGGGCGAGATCGGCGCGCCGGTGCTGGCGCGCTGGCGCCTGCGGTTCGACTTCCCCGCCGGCCGGCTGCAGCTCGCCAAGCAAAAGGGCCCGCCGGATCGCTCCGGCGGGCCCTGATCGGTCTCGGACGAGAGCGGCCTTAGTGCGCCACGTTGCGCCAGACGCGGCGGTAGCTGGCGTAGAGCAGGCCGGTGAAGATCAGCAGGTAGATCATCGCCCCGAGGCCGAAGCGCTTGCGCTCCTCCATCTTGGGCTCGGCGGCCCAGGCGAGGAAGGCGGCCACGTCGTCGGCCTGCTGCGCCACGGTGGAGGGCTTGCCGTCGTCGAAGGTCACCTTGCCCGGCGCCAGCGGCGGCGGCATGGAGATCAAGCCCCCCTCGGGAACATGGTCCTTCGGCCCGGTCCAGAAGGAGGACAGGTCGCCGGGGAAATAGGGGTTGTAGAACTTGCCAGGCGGCACGGTCAGGCCCGGCGGCGGCGGCGCGAAGCCGGAGAGCAGCGAATAGACGTAGGCCGCCCCGCCCTCGCGCGCCTTGGCGATGACGGAGAGATCCGGCGGCAGCGCCCCGCCGTTGGAGGCGCGCGCGGCGGGCTCGTTCGGGAACGGCGAGGGGAACTTGTCCGCCGAGGTCGCCGGACGCTGGATCACATCACCGGTGTCGCTGTCGATATCCTTGACCTGGATGTCCTTGGCGAGCGCCTTCACATAGGGGTTCTCGTTCGGGTTCGGGTACTTCGGGTCATAGAACGGACCCCCCGGCTGGCCGAGGTTGCGGAAGTACATCAGGTTCATCGCGTGGCAGGCCGAGCAGACCTCGCGATAGACCTTGTAGCCGCGTTGCAGCTGTTCCGGGTCGAACTTGCCGAACGGCCCCTGGAACGACCAGTGGACGTCCTTGGGCTCCTCGAACGTCGTGGCCGCAAGCGCGGGACCCGCGACCAGAGCGAAGCCCAGCGCCGCGAGGGCCAAACCTTTGCGCAGCATATTAGGCTCAACCCCTCTTTTCAGGCGACGCCACGGCGCCGGCGGGCGCGGTGGCGGGATGCGACAGGACCGGCGCGGAGATCGATTCCGGCACCGGCAGCGGGGTCTCGGTGAGACCCAGGATCGGCGTGATCGCCAGGAAGTAGGCGAAATAGTAGAGGGCCGCGATCCGCGACAGCCAGACGTAGCTGTTCAGGTCGGAGTCGATCAGCGTGAAGGTCGTGTAGTGACCGAACACCGGATCGTCCGGCAGCTTGGCGCCGCAGAAGCCCAGCACGATGCAGGCCAGGAGGAAGATGAAGAAGTAGAGCTTCGCCGTCGGCCGGTAGCGCATGGAGCGCACCTTGGAGGTGTCGAGCCAGGGCAGGACGAACAGGCAGCCGATCGCGCCGAACATGGCCAGCACGCCGCCCAGCTTGTTCGGGACCGCCCGCAGGATCGCGTAGAACGGCAGGAAGTACCACTCGGGCACGATGTGCTGCGGGGTCACCAGCGGGTTGGCCGGGATGTAGTTGTCCGCATGGCCCAGCGCGTCCGGGTTCCAGAACACGAAGAAGCCGAACAGCAGCAGGAAGACCCCGATCGCGAAGGCGTCCTTCACCGTGTAGTAGGGGTGGAAGGGGACGGTGTCCTCCTTGGATTTCACGTTCACGCCGGTCGGGTTGTTGTTGCCCGGCACGTGCAGCGCCCAGATGTGCAGGGCGACGACGCCGGCGATCATGAACGGCAGCAGGTAGTGCAGCGAGAAGAAGCGGTTCAGCGTCGGGTCGTCCACCGCGAACCCGCCCCACAGCCAGGTGGTGATGGCGTCGCCGACGATCGGCAGCGCGCCCAGCAGGTTGGTGATCACCACCGCGCCGTGGAAGCTCATCTGCCCCCAGGGCAGCACGTAGCCCATGAAGGCGGTGGCCATCATCAGGAGGTAGATGATGCAGCCGAGGATCCACAGCACTTCGCGCGGCGCCTTGTAGGACCCGTAGTAGAGGTTGCGGAAGATGTGGATGTAGACCGCCACGAAGAACATCGAGGCGCCGTTGGCGTGCATGTAGCGGATCAGCCAACCGTAGTTGACGTCGCGCATGATCCGCTCGACCGAGGCGAAGGCGTAGTCGACGTGCGGCACATAGTGCATGGCCAGCACGATGCCGGTGACGATCTGCAAGACCAGCATCAGCGCCAGGATGCCGCCGAAGGTCCACCAGTAGTTCAGGTTCTTCGGCGTCGGGAAGTTGATCGCCGTGTCCATGGTGAACCGGACGATCGGAAGGCGCATGTCGAGCCAGCGCTCGATGCCGGTTTTCGGCTCGTAGGTGGAATGTCCGCTCATGACGCTCAGCCCACCTTGACCTTGGTATCGGAGAGGAAGGCGTAGTCCGGAACCGCCAGGTTCTTGGGCGCGGGGCCCTTACGGATCCGCCCGGAGGTGTCGTAGACCGAGCCGTGGCAGGGGCAGAACCAGCCGCCGTACTCGCCGCCACCGAAGGTCGGCACGCAGCCGAGGTGGGTGCAGGTGCCGATCAGGATCAGCCACTGCGCCTTGCCGGGCTTGTGCCGCTCGGCGTCGGTCTGCGGATCGCGCAGGTCGGCGTGGTCGTCATGCACCGCCGCGGCGATTTCCTTGGGCGTACGGTTGCGGACGAACAGCGGCTTGCCGCGCCACTTCACCGTCACCTGCTGGCCTTGGGCGACCTTGCCCAGGTCGAATTCGATGGAGGCCAGCGCCAGCGTGTCGCTGGCGGGGTTCATCTGGTCGATCAGCGGCCAGGCCAGCGCGGCCACCGCGCCCACCGCAGCGGCCCCTGTGGCGATGAAGATGAAGTCGCGACGGCTCGGGTCGTCCCCGGAGACGTGCGGGTCGGGCTTGTCGCCCACGACGGTGTCGGCCACCTAAAGCTACCCTTCGAGTTCGAGCGCCCGTTGAGAAATGGGCAAGGGCGCCCAGGCATTGCCCGGCCAGACGTCCTGGCGACGGGCGGTTTCTTTCATGGACAGGTCAAGGGCAGGTTCGATCGGCTGAAGGCCAGGCCTGCGAAACGCTCGCACGCCGTCCCTCGCGATTCGCCTTTACGCCCCGGTCTAATCCGTGGCGGATCGCTTAGAATGCGTTTGGCGCTTTTTCAACCGGACATTCCGCAAAACCTTGGCGCTGCGCTGCGCTTGGGCGCCTGCCTGGGCGTAGCGATTGATATAATCGAGCCCTGTGGCTTTCCGATGTCGGATCGCGCGGTGCGCCGCGTGGCCATGGATTACGCCGAAAAGGCGGAGGTTCAGCGGCATGCGAGCTGGACCCGCTTCCTGGAGGATCCCGCCCGCTCGCAGGGCCGGCTCCTGCTCTTCACCACTCGCGGCGCGCAGGCGTTCCACACCTTCGCCTACCGGCCCGGCGACGTCCTGCTGTTCGGCCGCGAGAGCGCGGGCGTGCCCTTCGAGGCGCACCAGGCGGCCGACGCGCGGCTCTACATCCCGTTGGCGCCCGGCGCGCGCTCGCTGAACGTCGCCACCGCCGCGGCCATGGGGCTGGGCGAGGCGCTGCGGCAGACGGGCGGTTTCCGGGTCAGCTGAAGCCGTTGCGGCGGCGATGGCGAGCCTCTAATCCCCCTCCCCCATGAGCGAAGCCCACGTCCTCGATGAGAAGAGCCTGCGCGCGCGGGCCTGGTTCGACAGCCTTCGCGACCGCATCGTCGCCGAATTCGAGCGGCTGGAGGACGAGGCGCCGGCCGACCTCTATCCGGGCGAGGCCGGGTGCTTCGAGTTGAAGCCCTGGGACCGGCCGGCCGGCGGCGGCGGGGTGATGGGCTTCCTGCGCGGCGGCCGCTTCTTCGAAAAGGTGGGCGTGCACATCAGCCTGGTGCACGGGACCTTCACGCCGGAGATGGCGGCGTCCATGCCGGGCGCCGACGCCGACCCGCGCTTCACCGCCACCGGGATCAGCCTGATCGCCCATCCGGTCAATCCGCGCGTCCCGGCGGTGCACATGAACACCCGCTACCTCGCCACGACCCGCGGCTGGTTCGGCGGCGGCGCGGACCTCACGCCGCTGGTCGAGGAGCAGCGGAGCCAGGAGGCCGACGACGCGCGGCTGTTCCACGCGGCGCTGCAGGGCGCCTGCGACCGGCACGATCCGGAGTGGTACCCGCGCTACAAGGCCCGCTGCGACGAGTACTTCTTCCTGCCGCACCGGAACGAGCCCCGCGGCGTCGGCGGCATCTTCTACGACCACCACGACAGCGGCGACTGGGAGCGCGACTTCGCCTTCACCCGCGACGTCGGCGAGGCCTTCCTCGACGTCTATCCAAAGATCGTCCGCCACCGGATGGACGAGCCCTGGACCGACGAGGACCGCCAGGAGCAACTGGTCCGCCGCGGCCGCTACGTCGAGTTCAACCTGCTCTACGACCGCGGCACCATGTTCGGCCTGAAGACCGGCGGCAACATCGAGTCCATCCTCAGCTCCATGCCGCCGCTGGTGGCCTGGCCATAGGTCAGTCGCCCTTCTCCCCCTGCGGGAGAAGGTGGCCCGCGCAGCGGGTCGGATGAGGGGTCTCTCAAATCCCGCCGATCAGGCCCGGACGCCCGACGGCTTCGAGGATCTTTCCGAGTACGCGCTCTTCCTTGGACTCGACCTCGTGAATTGAAAAACGGAGCACGCGAAAACCCTGGCTGGCGAGAGCCAGGCGTCACGGACCGCATCGCGTTCGGGATCGTGGAACGGGCCGTCCGCCTCGACGATAAGCCGGTGGCGCAGGCAGACGAAGTCCGCCACGTAAGGTCCGATCGGGAACTGGCGGCGAAACTTGAGGTCTTCGAGCTGGCGAGCCCGAAGTAGGCGCCATAAGTAGCGCTCCGCCGATGATGCTTTCCGGCGCAGCGTCCTCGCGTGGTTGGTGCTCGCCTCGCGGGCCATGGCTCAGCATGGCTTAAGCGGAAGCGATCTTCGACCCCTCATCCGCCCCGCTCACGCGGGGCACCTTCTCCCGCAAGGGGAGAAGGGAGTGCGCCTTAGAACCCCGGCTGCGCCGTGGTGTTCTGGG
>JAQGIJ010000560.1 GCA_028291285.1 Phenylobacterium sp.
GATTTCTAGGCGCCAATCCCACAGCCGTGCTGTCGGTCCTGCCCCGCGTTGATCCGCACCGCGTCGCCGCGAGGATGCCCCCACGGTCGCGCGGGCTTAGGCCTCAAAGAGCCGGCCGAAATATGAAGGGGATAGATAATGAAGATGCTGAAACTTGCGCTGCTGGCCGCGGTCGGTTCGCTGGCTCTGGCGGGGGCCGCTCAGGCGGATGATCGTCCGCTGAACCTGGTGTTCAACGTGGGCGGGGCTACCGACTACGTGTTCCGCGGCGTGAGCCAGACCATGGGCAATGGCGAGGTGTTCGGCGGCGCCGACGTCACGATCGCCAAGATCGGCTATGCCGGCACATGGCTGTCGAACGTCGACTTCGGTGACTCCACCAAGATGGAGTACGACCTCTACGCCGGGATCAAGCCGGTGCTGGGTCCGGTGACCTTCGACTTCGGCGCCATCCGCTACGGCTACACCAACATTCCCGAGGGCGCCGAATGGACCTACTGGGAATTCAAGGGCGCCGGCTCGATCGCCGCGGGCCCGGCCACGGTCGGCGCGGCCTTCTACTACTCGCCGAACACGACCGGTCCCGGCAAGATCAAGTCCTACTACTATGAACTGAACGGCGCCTTGCCGATCGCGAAGACCAAGTTCTCGGTGAGCGGCGCGCTCGGCCGGCAGGAGTTCGACGGCCCCGGCGACTACACGACCTGGAACGCCGGCGTCGGCTACGCCATCACTGACAAGCTCGGCCTTGACCTGCGCTACTGGGACACCAACGAGCACGACTTCAGCAAGAGCTACAAGGCCCGCGTCGTCGCGAGCCTGAAGGCCACTTTCTAAGGGGAGAGGGAGGCGCGTCCTTCGCGCCACAGGCGAGCCGCCGCGCGCGCGCGGCGGCTTTTGCTAATTGCGTCGGTTGAGCGGCCTTCCTAAGGTCCGCGGGTCCGGCCCCAGCTCAACAGAGCATCAGGTGACGCCCCCTGCGGCCAGTCCGCAGGCCGGCGCACTCCGAGGGTCTCGGTGGCGGGGTTGAAAGCTTGAGCGGAGTGCACTCGATGCAGCGGATGGCTTTGCGAGCCCAGACCATCCTGCTGGACGCCCTCATCGCCGCCGTCGCGTTCGGCGCCGCCTACATGATCGCGCCGCCGAGACTGCACGGCCTGGCCTCGAACGGCCTGCCGTCGCTCACCCTGATCCAGCTGGTGGTGCTCTACACCGTGCTCGCCGGCAGCTTCTCGCTGCTGTTCCGGCGCGAGCTCTCGCCCTGGCGCTACACCTCGATTCCCGACGCCGTGGTGCTGGCCCGGGTGGCGATGCTGACGGTGGGCGTCTTCCTGCTCTGGGTTTTCGTGCTCGACCGGGCGCACGGCCTCCCCCGCCCCACCCTGGCCCTGGCGCCGCTCTTCCAGATGAGCGGCTCGATGGGCGTGCGGATCCTCCGGCGCGCTCTGCACGAGCATGCGCTGGGCTCCCTCACCCCGCTGAAGAGCCTGCCCGACCGCGTGGCGCCCTCGCTGCTGCTGATCGGGCCGCCGGCGCTCGCCGACACCTATCTACGCGACGTGGCGCGCAGCCATGACCGCACCTACAGCGCGGTCGGCATCGTCGCCTCCGATCCGCGCGACGTGGGCCAGCAGGTGCGCGGCGTCTGCATCATCGACAGCCTCGACAACCTTGAGGCCGCCCTGGCGGAGCTTCGCCGCTGGAACCGCTACCCACGGGCCATCCTGTTCCTGGAGGAGCCGGCGCGGCTGAAGGGCCTGACCGCCGACCAGCTCGGACGGCTGAAGAACGACGGCATCCGCCTGCTCCGCCTGCCCTCGATCGTCGAGCTCTCGCAGCACGACGGCGTCACCCTCCTGCCGATGCGCGACATCAACATCGAGGAGCTGCTGGCGCGCGAGCCGATCGAGCTGGACCGCCATGCGATCGCCAGCCTGGTCCGCGGCCGGCGGGTGCTGGTCACCGGGGCCGGCGGGTCGATCGGCGCGGAGCTCTGCCGCCAGGCCGCCGCCTTCGATTGCGGCCACATCAGCCTGCTCGACTATTCCGAGACCGCGCTGTTCGAGATCGAACGGGAGATGGCCGAGACCTTTCCCCATGTGCCGCGCCGGGCGATCCTCGGCGACGTCCGCAACGCCGCGCGCCTGACCAGCCTCTTCCGTGAAGAGCGGCCGGACCTCGTCTTCCACGCCGCAGCGCTGAAACACGTCTCGATGGTCGAGCGGCACCCCTGCGAGGGCGTGCTCACCAACGTGGTCGGCACCTGGAACGTGGCCGAGGCGGCCAAGGCGAGCAGCGCGCGCCAGATGGTGCTGATCTCCACCGACAAGGCCGTGGATCCGACCAATGTCATGGGCGCCACCAAGCGGCTGGCCGAGTCCGTCATCCAGGCGCAGCAGAGCGCCGGCCGCGACACCCGCTTCGCCGCCGTCCGCTTCGGCAATGTGCTGGGATCAGCGGGATCGGTGGTGCCGATCTTCAAGTCGCAGATCGAGCGCGGCGGGCCGGTGACCGTGACTCACCCGGACATGGAACGGTTCTTCATGACCATTCCGGAGGCGGCCCAGCTGGTGCTGCACGCTACGGCGACCTCGGCCGAGGGCGAGGCGCGCGACGCCCGGCTGTTCCTGCTGGAGATGGGCAAGCCGGTGCGCATCCTCGACCTTGCCCGGCAGATGATCGCGCTCTCCGGCCGCACGGCCGGCAAGGCCGTCGAGATCGAGATCACCGGCCTTCGCCCGGGCGAGAAACTGACCGAGGCGCTGCTGGACGAGACCGAGCGCTCGGTCCCCTGCGCGCCCAAGGTCATGGAGGTGATCTCCTCTTCGCCGCTGCGCATCACCGCCCACCATCTTGCCGAGCTCGAGGCCCTGGCCATCGAGGGCAAGATGGAGGAGGTCCGCCGCGCGCTATTCGACCTGGTCGCTCAGATCCGCGGCGAGCGTCCGGGCGCCGCGCCACCGCTGCGCATCGTCGCCAACCGCTAGGACGGAGGCCGGCCGACCGGCCGACCACTCAGATCACCCACGGCAGGATCCGGAAACGCGTCTTCGCCGCATAGGCGCGGTAGGCCGGATCCGCGATCAGCAGCCGCTCCTCGCGGAGCACGCGCCCCACCTGGCAGCCGCAAACACCGAGCCAGACGGCAAGGTTCAGCGCGGTCGGGTTCAGCAGCAGATAGGCGGTGTGGTTGAGGAAGTAGCCCAGGTACATGGGGTGGCGCACCACGGCATAGGCGCCGCGGGTCTGGACGCCTCGGTTCGCCGCGACGATCCCAAACCGGCGATTGAGGCTGAGCGCAGCGGCGAGCGCAATCAGCCAGCCGGGCACCACGAGCGCTGCGGCCCAGGCTGCCCCGATCAGCGGCGCGCCGCCCGGCCGCATGGCGAGGACGCCCAACGCCGCTCCGAACGCAAGCAGCCAGTCCAGGACCGATTGGCTGACCACCTGCGCGGGTCGGCGGATCAGGATCAGCAGCGCGACCAGCAGGTCATTGCCGAGGCTCGCCACATTGAGCCAGTGCGAGGCGAGATTGGCGCTGAGGCTGAGGGCGATCGCGACGAGGACGACGGCGCGCTCGGCCAGATCGACGGTCCGGACGCCGGCTGGCGGCTTCATACGCAAGGCCCAAGGATTCCGCGCAACGAAAAGGCCGCGGGTCGCGCCGCGGCCTTTCGATGGGCTGGCCCCTCGCCTATTCGGCCGCAGCCATGGCCGGCGCGGCGGCCTGCAGGCGCTTCACCAGAGCCTCGTACTCCGACCACAGGGCCTTGGGCAGGTGGTCGCCGAACTTCTCGTAGAACGGCGGGATGAGGGCCGCTTCCTGGCGCCAGATCGGCGCATCGACGGTGAGCAGCAGCTCGAGCTGCTCGGCGCTCAGCCCCAGGCCCGAGACGTCCAGGCTGCCAGGCGCCGGCAGGCGGCCGATCGGCGTCTCGACGGCCTCGGCGCGGCCTTCCAGCCGCTCGACGATCCACTTCAGCACGCGGCTGTTCTCGCCGTAGCCCGGCCAGACGAACTTGCCGCGCTCGTCCTTGCGGAACCAGTTGACGAAATAGATGCGGGGCAGCTTCGCCGCGTCGGCCTGGGCGCCCATCGTCAGCCAGTGGCCGAAGTAGTCGCCCATGTTGTAGCCGCAGAACGGCAGCATGGCGAAGGGATCGCGGCGCAGCTCGCCGATGGAGGTCTCGGCCGCCGCCGTCCCTTCCGAGGCCACGTTCGAGGCCATGAACACGCCATGCGCCCAGTCGCGCGCCTCGTTCACCAGCGGAACGGCGCTGGCGC
>JAQGIJ010000574.1 GCA_028291285.1 Phenylobacterium sp.
GCAGCCCGACCATGTGCAGATGCCGCCCTTCGAGTGCTTCGAAGACCCCGAGGCCTACTACGCGACCCTCGCCCACGAATGCACCCACTGGACCCGGCACCCAACCCGGCTCGACCGTGACTTCGGCCGCAAGCGCTGGGGAGACGACGGCTATGCCCGCGAAGAGCTGGTCGCCGAACTAGGTGCGGCCTTCCTCTGCGCCGACTTTGGTCTCGAACTCCAGCCCCGACCCGATCACGCCAGCTACATCGCCAGCTGGCTGGAGGTGCTGAAGGACGACCGTCGGCTCATCTTCACCGCAGCCGCCCACGCGCAACGCGCAGCTGATTTCTTGCACGGGCTTCGCGCCCAAGGCGAGCAAGCGACTTAGGTCCGACGCCGGCGCCCGCCGTCCGGCGGGCGCCGGCGCTGCGGCGTCTGCTGGATCAGGCCTGCGCCGGCCCTTCAGCGCTCGCCGCGCGGCTTCCTGGACGGCCACTGAAGTTGACAGTGCGCCTGTCCGCCGAGGATGGCCTTGGTCTCGCCCAGGAGACCAAGGCCATGGGCCTCACGCCGATGGCGCGGCGGCGGCCGTCATTCGGCACCGCTGCATGGCCGCCCGATCTTTCGGCACCCGGACCAGACAACGCTGGCTCGTGCCCCTAAATCCGCGGCGCCGTCTGCTCCAGATAGGCCTTACAGCTCTGCTCGACGCGCCGCTGCAGGTCTTCGACACGTTCGAGGAGCCAGGCGAGTTCGCGCGGCGTGATCTGGTACCGCGGCGAATAGCGGGCCTCGACATAGGCCCGCCTCAGCAGCTCCCAGCACCGCTTTTCAAACCGCTCGCCCCTCGGCCAGGCCGGGATCAGTTCCGGCGCCACCCGCTCCGCCTGCGAGCGCAGGAAGTTCAGCTTGTGGGACTTAGGACTGTAGAGCGTCAGGGTGAGCAGGGCGCAGTGGTAGAGGCGCTCCGTCGCTTGATGGAGATCGAAGGCCGCCTCCTTCAAGTATCCCTTCCCTAGGGCAGTGCGGACCAAGTCCAACCGACGCACGACGCTTTCGAACCACTCATCGAAGTTCGCCTGCGCCTCTTCGTGCGCCTGCTCAGGGGAGAGCCGCTCCGGTTTGGCGAACGGATGGTCCGGCGCTTCGTAGAGCGCGATCCCGTCGCGCACGATGTCGACGAAGAACGGGCGTCCGCGGCTGAGTTGCTTATTCACGTCGGCGAGGTCGTGGACGATGAAGTTGGCGGGCGCCGTCAGCTCGTGGGCGATCTGGTAGGCCCGCAGCAGGTGGTCATCGGCCTTGCCCCAGTACTCGGCGAGGTCGGCGAGCTCCTCGTGGTTCACCACCACCAGAAGGTCGTAGTCGGATTTGTAGCCGCCCTTGGGATCGTCGACCCAGTCGCCGCGAGCGTAGCTGCCGAAGAGGATGATCTTGAGGATGCGGCCCGCCTTGCGGTGCGGCGCGTTACGCCCCTTGAGCGCGTCCTCGAACTCCGCGAACAGGATCTCCACCACGCGGGCGAGCTCGCGGCGCTTGGCCTCCGGCAGATGATCGAGATCCGTCCTCATGGTCCTTAGGTCGCCTGCGGGCCATTCAATGGCAAGGCTTGGGTGGGCAAGACGGGCGCCTGGGCCGCAGGGTCGAACATTCCACGAAACTCTGGGTCAGCGAAATACCGCAGCTTGCGCGCCCAGAGCGGCGCCTCGCCCGGCCGCAACAACAGCAGGCTGTCCCGATCCAGCCGCATCACTTCGTCGGGGGTCAGCAGGTCGCGCTTGGTCAGGTTCAGCGTGCTCGTCGTGCCCGTCGTCGCACGCCACTGCCCGGGGGGATGGGTCACGGAGGCGCCGGAGGTGTAGTAGGCCTGGGTCGTCGCGCCGAGTGTCCGCGAGACCCAGCTGGCGGTGTCGATGTCGGCGACATTGAACACCTGCACCACCCCGGCGTTGGCGAGGAAGGTCCCCGCCGCCGGGCCATAGGCGCCGCGGAGTTGATGCAGGTCCTGCAGGATCGGCCAGAGCTGCAGGCCATAACCCGCCAGCAGTCCAAACGCCCGCTCCACAGGCTCCAGCCGGCCCAGCGCCGCGAATTCGTCCAGCAGGAACAGGATCGGCGGCTGCTCCGGGTCGGCGCGGCGCTTCGCCAAGGCGCCGATGGCCTGCGCGATCATCAGCCGGAGCCAGCGGGCGTGGGTCGCCAGCCGGTCCGGCGGCAGCACCAGGAACACCGTGGCGTGGGCGGATCGCAGCGCTTCGAAGCTGAAGTCGGTGCGCGACAGCAGGGCCGCCATGCGCGGGCTGTCGAGGAAGTGGGTGTGGCGCTGGGCGGCCGACAGCACGCCGGCCGCCTCGCGATCGGCCTTGCCGAGATAGCGGTTGGCCGCGCGCGCCACCAGCCCGCCGGCGGCGTCGGAGGCCTGCATGGCCCGCAGTTCCTGTTCGAGGCGCTGCGGCGGCGAGGTCAGCAGATCGCGGACGTGGGCGAGGTTGCGCTGCGTGGGGTAGGGGCTCGCCGCCGCGTGCAGGATGAAGCCGGCCAGCAGCGCTTTGGCCTCCTCGTTCCAGTGCGCCTCGCCGACCTGCTCCGGCGGATCATGCACCAGGGCGTCGGCGATCAGCGCCGCCTCCTCGCCGACGTCGGGGCTGTCGGAGGCGAGATGAGCCAGCGGATTGAAGCCGGCGCTGGGCCGTCCTGAAGCCCCGAATGGATCGAGCACGTAGACAGGTCCGAAGCCGCAGCGCGCGCGATAGCTGATGGCGGTGTTCTCACCCTTGGGGTCGACGCAGAGCACCGAGCGATCGGCGGTCAGCAGGTTCGGGATGACGGCGCCCACGCCCTTGCCCGACCGCGTCGGCGCGATGGTCAGCAGATGGGCGGCCGCGCGGTAGCGCATCAGCCAACCGCGCGCCGCCCGGCCGACGATCAGGCCCTCGCCGTCGAGGCTGGATCTGGCGCGCTCGGCGTCGCCGAACTGCGCCGAACCATGGGCGTCGGACCTCGTCCGCGCCGCGCCGGCCCGCCAGCTGAGATAGCCGCAGCCGGCGCCGGCAAGGTCGCCGAGCAGAAGCAGCGGCGTCTTCAGCACCGCCGGCGCGTGGCCCAGCGAGACCAGAACCCCGGCGACCAGGCTGCCGAGTCCGAAGCCGATGACCAGCCTGATGAGGAGCCGGATGCCGCTAACGATGCCGCTAACCACGTGCGTGGACCTTTCCGGCGGCGCCCTGAACCTGGTCGGCCTCGAAGGCGCGTCGGCCGCGATGACGCCAAGTGGCCAGCGCTTGGTCGCGGCCGGGACCGACGAGTTGATCGGCGAGGCCGAGGAAGGCGCCGAGCAGGGCGGCCCGGTCGTCATGTCCGAGTTCGACGAGCCCGGCCTTCTGCACCAGGCCGCCGAGCTCGATCAGCTGACGGGTGCGATCGCGTCGATGCATGACCCAGCTCCGGGTGTCCAATCTCGCCAGCTCGGCTTCACGGCGTCGGCTCGCCGTTTCCGCGCGCGCTAGCGCCCTGGCGATCACGCGCAGCGCCACCGCCGGGCGCTGTCCCACGCCCGCGAAAGAACGCCGCGCCGGCCTGCTTCCAGCTGGCGCGGGTGGGCTCGGACTTCTCGGCCGCGGCGCCCAGCAGGGCGCCGGCCAGAACCTCGAGCTCCAAGGTCTCGGCGCCGGTGGCGATCACCAGTTCGCCGAGCTGGGTGATACGGCGGGCCTTGAGCGCCTTGGTGCGGGCGCTGAGCGCTTGCAGTTCGGCGTCGATGTCGCGGGGCCTGCGCATGACCTCACTCCGAGTGGGGAGCGGCAGAATGCCGGACTCTGGGGCGCGCGGCTGTACGTAAGGTTGCGGTGTTCCGCGCCCGTCACGAAGGGCCGAAGGTCTGAGTGCGCGCTTATACGTCGTGCCGACGTCGCTGTTGGGAGGAGGGCGCTGGGAATGGCGATCTTCCACTTCAGCGCCAAGGTCATCAGCCGCGCCAACGGATCGAGCGCGGTGGCCGCGGCGGCCTACCGCGCCGCGGCGCGCCTGCAGGACGCGCGGCTCGGCCGGCCGCACGACTTCACCAACAAGGCCGGCGTGGTCCACTCCGAGATCCTGGCGCCGGACGGCGCGCCGGCCCGCTGGCAGGACCGCGAGGCGCTGTGGAACGAGGTCGAGGCCCGCGAGCTGCGCAAGGATGCGCAACTGGCCCGCGAGGTGGAGTTCGCGATCCCGCGCGAGCTGACGCCGGACGAGGGCGTCGAGCTGGCGCGGGACTTCGTGCAGCGCGAGTTCGTCGGCCGCGGCATGGTCGCCGACCTCAACGTCCACTGGGACGTCGGCGAGGACGGCCAGCCAAAGCCGCATGCGCACGTGATGCTGGCGCTGCGCAGCGCGGGCCCCGACGGCTTCGGTCCGAAGGTGCGGGACTGGAACCGCACCGAGCTGCTGGAAGCGTGGCGGCGCGCCTGGTCGGAGCAGGTGAACGCACGCGGGGCGGAGCTCGGCGTCGACGCCCAGGTCGACCCCCGCCGCCGGCGCGACCAGGGTCTCGACCTGGAGCCGCAGAACAAGATCGGCGCGGCGGCCGCGCGGCGCGAGGACCGCGGCGAGACCGCCGAGCGCGTCGCCGAACACCGGGCGATCGCGCGCCGCAACGGC
>JAQGIJ010000575.1 GCA_028291285.1 Phenylobacterium sp.
CCGCACGCCGAGTTCGTCGACATCGCCGGCGCCGACCACATGGTCGCGGGCGACCGCAACGACGCCTTCAATGCGGCGGTGTTCGACTTCCTGGCGCGGCATCGTTAATTCCCCTCTCCCCGCAGGCGGGAGAGGTCACCTCACGCGAACAGCTCCCGCACCGCCGGCGTGGAGACCTTCATCGAGGGCGTGCGCGGCAGCTCGTCGACGAAGCGGAAGGCGACCGGCGCGCAGTAGGCCATCAGCTTGCCGCGCACGAGCTCGGCGAGCTCGGCCTCGCTGGGCTTCCGCACGCCGTCCCTGAGCACGATGGCGGCGGCCGGGACCTCGCCCAGGCGCCGGTCGGCGAGGCCCACGACGCTGGCCTCGCGCACCGCTGGATGGCTCTGCAGCACGGCCGCCACCTCGTCGGGCTGGACCTTGAAGCCGCCGCGGTTGATGGCGTTGTCGGCCCGCCCGCGGATCCACAGGAAGCGGTCGGCGTCGAGCACGGCGCGGTCGGTGGTGCGCACCCAGCTCTCGCCGTCGCCGGCGGCGAAGCCCTTCAGCTCCAGGAGGCCCTCCTCGCCGAGCGGCAGCTCCTCGCCCGTCTCCGCATCGACGACCCGGGCCGCCATGGTCTTGTGCACCCGGCCCACCGCGCCGCGCTTGGTCGTCCAGTACTGGCGGAAGGCGTTCAACGACCAGCTCGCCACCCCGCCGGCGAACTCCGTCGCGCCGTAGTTGGCGAGCACCGGAAGGTCGTAGCGGGCGAGGAATTCGTCCACCAGCTCCGGGGGAACCCCCGCCGTTCCCGCGCCCAGGCTGACCAGGCTGGAGAGGTCTTCCCTTGGCAGGTTCGCATCCAGGACCATCCGCAGCGCCGCCGGCGGCAGCCCCCCTGCCCGCGGCCGATGCTCGACCACCGCGCGGCGCCATTCTTCGACGTTGAACTTCTCCAGCAGGCACATCGGCGAGCCGCTGATCGCCGCGCCCAGCACGCCCCAGACGCCGCCGATGTGCACGACCGAGCCGCTCATGATCGAGGCGCCCGACCTCGGCGGCGGCCTTTCGGAGGCATCGTTGTAGCGCTGGCCGCCGGCCGCCTCGAGGAGTTGCTGCTCGACCACCGCGCGGCGCAGCGGCACCCGCTTTGGCGCGCCGGTGGTGCCCGAGGTGAGCATCAGGATCGCCACCTGCGGCTGCGGCTCCCGGTGCGGGCCGGGCCCGACGTCTTCCAGTCCCGCCACGATTTCCACCGGCCGGGCCGGATCGCCGGTGAGCGAGAGCCCCGCGGCGCCCGCCGCCTTGGCGGCCGCGCGCACCGGTTCGCGCGCCCAGTCCGACGCCTCGGCCACCAGCACCGGGCAGCGCGCCGTGGCGATGTCGGCGGCGAGCTTGTCGTCCGGCAGCAGCGCGTTCAGCGTCACCAGGCAGAAGCCGCCGCTGACCACGCCGATCATAGCCGCGACCTGCTCCGGCCGGTTGCGCAGCAGGCCGCCCACGGCAGCCCCGGGCGGCAGGCCCAGCCGCTCGAACTCCGCGTCCAGGCCGTGGACCAGGCGCGCGAGCTCGCCCCAGCTGCGCCAGGCCCCCTTGAACTGGATGGCGCGCGCCTCGCTCGCGTCGTCCAGCACGGCGCGGATGCGCTCGTTCAGGTAGCTCACCGGACCTCCCCTATCCCGCCTTCGCGCGCCCGCTCAGTCGAGCACGTCGACGAGGGCGGTCCGGTCGTAGCCCGACAGCCAGCTGGCGTTGGCGTTCTTCAGATGCGCGCGCCAGTGGGCCTCGGCGCCGTCCGCGTCGTGCGCCTCGATCAGATTGGCGAGCTTCTGGAAGGAGCGGATGCCGGCGAGCGCCTTGCGGGGATGGTTGTCCGCCGCCCCGGCGCTGGTCGTGGGGCGGCTCACGAAGCGTGACATGTGCTGCTCCACCACCCCGTGCAGCATGGCCGAGATCATGGTCAGCGTGTTGCTGCCGGCCATCTCCACCATCAGGTGGTGCAGCCGCGCGGTGGCCAGGCGGAATTCCGTGTTCGAGCCCCGCGCCGCGTGGATCACCGCGGTGGCGTCGATCGCCGCGCGGTAGGCGGCGACCTGCTCGGGCGTCGCGCGCGCCGCGGCGATGCGCGCGGCGTAGGGCTCGATTCCCTCGCGCGCCAGGTAGATGTCGGAGAGCAGGGCGCCCTGCGCCTGCAGCGCGAACCCGGCGTAGCGCGCGACGCTGTCGACCCGCGGCGCATGCACCCGCGCGCCCGAGCGCGAGCCGCGGGTGACGCTGATCAGCTGCTCGTTCTCAAGGATGCGGAAGGCTTCGCGGATCGTCGGCCGCGACGTGCCGAAGTGCTCCATCAGCTGGGCTTCGGGCTGCAGGAAGTCGCCTTCCTTCACCTCGCCGCGGACGATCATCTTGCGGATGTTCGCCGCCACCAGCTCCGCGGTCTTGGGGATGCGGATCGCGTTGCGCACGGCGGACGGCCGCGCGACTTCCTCCACGCCCGTCGCCTTCTCGGTCGATCTAGCCAAGCTCGAGCCTCTAATGTCCTGCACGCTTAGCCGGAGTCGGACGGCCGCGCGAAGCCTCGGGGGCTGTCCTCGCGTCCGGGCCTATGTCCGAGCACGGACGGGGGGCTTCGTCAACAACCGAAGCCCGCTGAATCCTTTAGATTACTACGCTAGGTGAGGCTCGGCGGGCCCTGTTGCTGCGCGCTTCGCAAGATGCGATGTGGACAGCTCGACGAGCGCCACAGCGGTCCGCGGGCGCCAACGATGGGGAGCCCGCCCTTGCCTACGCCGACCTTCGAGACGCTGCTCTATTCGGTGGAGGACGGGATCGCGACGATCACGTTGAACCGTCCCGAGATCCTGAACGCCTTCAACGCCCAGATGTGCGAGGACCTGATCGCGGCCTTCGACGCCACCGACGCCGACGACGGTGTGGGCGCGGTGATCGTCACCGGCGCGGGGCGGGCCTTCTGCTCGGGCGCGGACCTCTCCGGCCAGGGCTTCAACCGCGAGAAGCCGCCGGAGACGCCGCGCGACGCCGCCGGGCGGGTCACCTTGCGCATCTTCGACAGCCTGAAGCCGGTGATCGCCGCCTGCAACGGCGCGGCGGTGGGCGTCGGCGTGACCATGCAGCTGGCCATGGACGTGCGGCTGGCCGCCGAGAACGCCCGCTACGGCTTCGTCTTCCCCCGGCGCGGCATCACCGTGGAGGGCTGCGCCACCTGGTTCCTGCCGCGCATCGTCGGCCCCGCCGCCGCCATCGAGTGGTGCACGTCCGGCCGGATCTTCCCGGCGCAGGAGGGGCTGGACAAGGGCATGGTGCAGTCGATCCACGCGCCCGACGACCTGCTGCCGGCGGCCCGCGCCATCGCCCGCGAGATCGTCGACAACGCCGCCCCGGTGTCCGCCGCCCTCACCCGGCAGATGATCTACCGCATGATGGGCGCCCAGCATCCGATGGAGGCGCACATCTACGAGAGCCGCTCGCTGTTCCATCGCTTCGGCGCGGCCGACAGCGCCGAGGGCGTGAAGTCCTTCATGGAGAAGCGGCCGGCCAAGTTCCCGATGAAGGTCTCCGAGGAGCTGCCGGACATCTGGCAGGGCTGGCAGGCGCCGCCCTGGCGGCCTTAGAGGCGGTCTGACGGTTCAGGGTCGGCAATCGGGAACCCGGTGGCCGTCCGCGGTCAGGCAGGGATTGGCCGAGCCGACGCGCGGCGGGTTCGGGTGGGCCCTGGTGTCGTCATCCGTCCACTCGGCCCGAGCCGCGGCAGCTTCGGCCGGCGCCACGGCGGCCTCCGCCGCAGCCCGGCCCGACGCCTTCACCTGGTAGCAGCGGGCCGCCTCCTGGGCGCGCAGAACGCCAGAGTGCTGGTCTTGACGCCGCTTCGAAGCGGCGTCGACCATCATGTCCCAGCATTCGATCGGTCGTTTGAAGCTCGGTGGAAGCTCGCGTTGTGCGTCGATAAGGGGAGACATCGCCTCCGGGCCGGTGCGGCCCTCGCCGATCGCCGAGGCCGTGGCGTTCGCCGCCTCGACAACCCGCCTCCACGGCGGCGACAGTTCGGCGGCAGGCGCCGCCGCGGCCAGGACAAGCATCGCCAGGGCGGACATGCCCGAGCGAAGACCCAGCGAACGAAATCCGATCGCTCTGCGGACTTGAGTGCGCCGAGACTCGACCATCGCGAGGCGCCCTGTTTTTCGACCTTAGAAATAGCAGCGCAAGCGCCGGTCCAGGCTCAATTCTTCGTATCGCTGCGGCAGATCTCGAATTGCGGCGCGTGGCGGATGGTCGAGGCGACGGCTTCGACATGCAGCCCGCCGACAAACACGCGCGATGACGCAGGTCAGTTTCAGCGGCGTAGCGTGGCCCACGAGGCCCGCGCCTAGTCACCCCAGTCGACGATGGCCTGGCCCGCGCCGGCGGCCAGCCAGATGCGGGTCGAGGTCTCCATATGCAGGCGCCAGTGGGCCTCCGCGGCGTCGCCGTCGCCGGCTTCGATCATGGCGATCAGCTTGTCCTGCGACTTCAGGCCGGCCAGGTCGTTGCGGCGCTTGCTCACCGTATCGCCCGAGCCGCCGGAGACCTCCGCCTGGTAGCGGGCGACGATGCCCTCCAGCATGGTGGAGACCAGGATGAGGGTCTGATTGCCGCTGAACTCGACGAGCGTGCGGTGGAAGCCCGCTATGACGCGACCGAAGTGGCGCGAGCCCTGAATGGCGCGCGCCTCGGCGACGACGGCGCGCAAGGCGTCCACGGCGGCCTTCCCGCCGTGCTGGGCCACATCGCGCGCCACCGGCGGCTCGAGGATGGTGCGGGCCTTGTAGACGTCGGCGTAGGTCGCTTGCCGCGACTGCAGCACGAAGCCCGCGTAGCGGGCGACCTGCTCGGCCTTGGGCGCATGGACCCGCGCCCCGCCCCGCGCGCCACGGGAGATGCTGATCAGCTTTTCCGATTCCAGGATCCGGAAGGCCTCGCGGATGGTGGGCCGCGAGACGGCGAAGTCGGCGATGATCTGCGCCTCGGGCTGCAGCGTGTCGCCTTCCTTGAGCTCGCCGCCGGTGATCATCCGGCGGATGGCGTCGGCGACGATCTCGGCGGTCTTGGGCACGCGGATCGGACTTGGCGCCTTCAGATCCTGCGCCGGCGGACCCGCCGCAGCCGGCGGCCTCGATGCGTTGCGTACGGCCATGAACCCCTCGTACTGTGCGCGCCGGCCAGGCCGGACACCGCGGCGGGGCGCGCCTTGGCGCTGGACGCGCCGCGAGCTGACCCCGTATAAATCGTTGCACAAGTTATATATGATGGAGGGACGCCGATGTCTTACGAAACCATTCTCTTCGAACAGGGCGAAGACAAGGTCGCCACCGTCACCATCAACCGGCCCGAGGCGTTCAACAGCTTCAACCAGAAGATGTGCCTGGAATTCCGCGAGGTGTGGGAGCGGGTGCGCACCGACAGCTCCATCAACGCCGTGGTGCTGCGCGCCTCGCCCGGCCGCGCCTTCTGCCCCGGCGTCGACGTGCGCAACCGCGGCGATGGGCCCGGCGTGCTGATGTACGAGGACCTGTTCGCCCAGGTCGATCCGGGCGAATACCTGGGTCCGAAGGCCAACAAGCTCTGGAAGCCGGTGATCACCGCGATCCATGGCATGGCCGCCGGCGGCGCCTTCTACTGGATCAACGAGAGCGACCTGGTCATCTTCTCGGAGGACGCCACCTTCTTCGACCCGCACGTGACCTACGGCATGGTGGCGGCGCTGGAGCCGATCGGCGCGACCCGGGTCATCCCGCTGCAGCAGGTGCTGCGCATGACGCTGCTGGGCAACGACGAGCGGATCGGCGCGGAGACGGCGCTGCGCATCTCGCTGGTCACCGAGGTGGTGAAGCTGGAGAACCTCTGGGCCCGCGCCCACGAGCTGGCCGCCAAGATCGCCTCCAAGCCCTCGATCGCGACCCAGGGCAGCGTGCGCGCGATCTGGGAGTCGCTCGACGTCAGCCGCACGGCGGCCATGCAGCGCGGCATGGTCTACACCCAGATCGGCAACGCCACCGGCACCGCCCAGGTCGACCGCAACGCGGTCATGGCCACGGCCAAGTCCTTCGTCGTCCGCTGAGGCCATCTTCATCCGTCATGGCCCGGCTTGTCCGGGCCATTCGGCGACCGAGCTGCTAAGTTATTGAACGGGCGCGCCGCTCGACCGGCGCGCAGGGAGGACGGCCGATGAACTTCGACTATTCGGACGAGCAGAAGCAGCTGAAGGACGAGGCGCGCCGCTTCCTGACGCGCGAGTCCCCGTCCAGCAAGGTCCGCGACCTGCTGAGCGACGAGACCAAGGGCTGGGACGAAGCGCTCTGGCGCGCGGTCGCCCAGCAGGGCTGGCTCGGCGCGGCGATCCCTGAGGAGTTCGGCGGGCTGGGTCTCGGCCACATCGAGGTCTGCGCCATCGCCGAGGAGCTGGGACGGTCGCTCGCCCCGATCCCGTTCGCCTCCACCGTCTATTTCTTCGCCGAGGCCGTGCTGCTGGCCGGCGACGCACGCCAGAAGGCGGAGATCCTGCCGAAGGTCGCCGCGGGCGAGCTGATCGGCGCCGTCGCCAGCTCCGAGGCCCCGGGCCCGGTCACCGCGGCCAGCATCCAGGCCAGCGTCAGCGGCGGCAAGCTGAGCGGCGTGAAGCTGCCGGTGACCGACGGCGCCATCGCCAACCGCTGCGTGGTGCTGGCCAAGGAGAACGGTCAGCCCGGCCTGTTCCTGGTGGACCTCGACGGCCCCGGCGTCACGCGCGAGCGGCTGAAGACCATGGATCCGTCGCGCGACGCGGCGAAGATCAGCTTCGACGGCGCGCCGGCCGAGCGGCTGGGCGCGGCGGGCGAAGGTCTCGAGCTCCTCGAGCAGATCATGGACCGCGCCGCGGTGCTGATCGCCTTCGAGCAGGTGGGCGGCTCCGACCGCTGCCTGGAGATGGCCCGCGACTTCGCGCTGGAGCGCTACGCCTTCGGTCGCCAGATCGGCTCCTACCAGGCGATCAAGCACAAGCTCGCCGACATGTTCATCAAGAACCAGCTGGCCCGCTCCAACGCCTACTGGGGCGCCTGGGCGCTGAACACCAGCGCGCCGGAGCTGCCGGTGGCGGCCTCCACCGCCCGGATCTCGGCCTGCGAGGCCTACTGGTACGCCACCAAGGAGAACATCCAGACCCACGGCGGCATCGGCTTCACCTGGGAGATGGACTGCCACCTCTACTTCCGCCGCGCCCAGCAGCTGGCGCTGGTCGCCGGCGCGCCGCGCGTGTGGAAGGAGCGGCTGGTGAGCCATCTCGAACGGCGCAACGCGGCCTGATCGGCGGCAGGGATTTAGGAGACCACCATGGACTTCTCGGACACGCCGGAAGAGGCCGCCTACCGCAAGCAGGCGCGCGAGTGGCTGGCGGCCAATGCGCCCAAGCCGAACCAGGACATGCCTGGCGACGAGCGCGCGTTCAACCTGCCCCAGGCCAAGGCCTGGCAGGCCAAGAAGGCGGCCGCCGGCTATGCGCAGATCACCTGGCCCAAGGAATGGGGCGGCCCCGGCGGCACGCCGATCCAGCAGGTGATCTACGGCCAGGAAGAGGCCAATTACGATGTGCCGGCCAATCCCTTCGCCATCGGCCTGGGGATGTGCGTCCCGACCGTCATGGCGACGGCCCAGGACGAGACGACCAAGAAGCGGTTCGTCGGCCCGGCGCTGCGCGGCGAGGAGATCTGGTGCCAGCTGTTCTCCGAGCCCTCCGGCGGCTCCGACGTGGCGGGCGTCCGCACGCGGGCGGTGCGGGACGGCGACGACTGGGTGGTGAACGGCCAGAAGATCTGGACCTCCGGCGCCCACTTCAGCGACTTCGGCATCGTGCTCGTCCGCACCAACCCGGACGTTCCCAAGCACAAGGGCATGACCATGTTCTGGGTCGACATGACGTCGCCTGGGATCGAGGTCCGCCCGATCCACCAGATGTCCGGCGCCTCGGGCTTCAACGAGGTCTTCTTCACCGACGTGCGCATCCCCGACAGCCAGCGGCTGGGCGCGGTGGACGACGGCTGGCGTGTCAGCCTGGTGACGCTGATGAACGAGCGCGCCTCGATCGGCGGACGCCGCTACGGGGTGGACTACGACGCCTTCCTGCGCCTCGCCCGCGAGGTGACCATCGACGGCGAGCCTGCGCTCGCCAATCCGCAGTTCCGCGCCCGCATCGCCGACTGGTATGTGCAGACCCAAGGGCTGCAGAACACCAACATGCGCACCATCACCGCCCTGTCCCGCGGTTCGACGCCGGGCCCGGAGAACTCCATCGGCAAGGTGGTGCTGGCCAACATGGGCCAGGAGATCGGCCGCGAGGCGGTCGAGATGCTCGACCAGTTCGGCGTCATCAGCGATCCCGCCGTCGCGCCGATGCACGCCATGTTCGAGACCCACGTGCTGGGCTCGCCGGGGCTGCGCATCGCCGGCGGCACCGACGAGATCCTGCGCAACATCATCGCCGAGCGCGTGCTCGGCCTGCCCGGCGACATCCGGGTCGACAAGGACGTGCCGTTCAAGGACATGCCGACCGGCCGCTAGGCCTCGCCACGGAGATTTCGATGAAAGAGCCGCAGCGGCCGCTGCCGCAGCCGACGCCGGAGACGCAGCATTTCTGGGATGGGACCCGGGCCGGCGAGCTGCGTCTGCAGCGCTGCGACGCCTGCCGGAAGACCTATTTTCCGCCCCGGCCCTTTTGCCCCAAGTGCGCCTCGCGAGCGGTGAGCATGGTGCGCGCCAGCGGCCGGGCGACCCTGCACAGCTACGTCATCAACGAGCGCCCGGCGCCGGGCTTCACCGCGCCCTACGCCATCGCCGTCGTGAAGCTGGAGGAGGGTCCGCGGATGATGACCAACATTGTCGACTGCCCGCAGACACCCGAGGCGCTGGTCCTCGACATGCCGCTGGAGGTCGTCTTCCAGCCGATGAGCGAGGCGATCACCCTGCCCTTCTTCAAGCCGGCGGGGGCATAGAGATGGTGAAGCCCGGATCCGTCGCCGTCGTCGGCGCCGCCGAGACCACCGAGCTCGGCGTGATCCCGAACATGTCGCAGATCATGCTGCATGCGGACGCGGCGCTGAACGCCATGGCCGACTGCGGCCTGAAGCCTTCCGACATCGACGGGGTCGCCACCGCCGGCGAGAACCCGACCTCGATCGCCCACTACCTCGGCATCGTGCCCACCTGGGTGGACGGCACCAGCGTCGGCGGCTGCTCCTTCATGCTGCACGTGCGCCATGCGGCGGCGGCGATCGAGAGCGGGCTCTGCAAGACGGTGCTCATCACCCATGGCGAAAGCGGCCGCTCGCGGGTGGGCGCCGCGCGCTACCCCGGCGCGCCCGCCAGCCTGCTCGGCCAGTTCGAGACCCCGTTCGGCATCGCCGGGCCGCCGTCCACCTTCACCATTCCGGTGCTGCGCTACCTGAAGACCTTCGGGGTCAGCCAGGAGAAGCTGGCCAACGTCGCCGTGGTGCAGCGCGAGTGGGCCGCGAGGAACCCCCGCGCCACCATGAAGGCGCCGATCACCGTCGAGGACGTGCTGGCCTCGCGGATGATCGCCTATCCGTTCCGCCTCCTGATGTGCTGCCTGGTCACCGACGGCGGCGGCGCGCTGATCCTGACCAGCGCCGACCGCGCGAAGGACTTCCCGACCAAGCCGGTCTACGTCCTGGGGACCGGCGAGAGCGTCGAGACCCCGATGATCAGCCAGATGGAGGAGTTCGAGAGCTCGCGGGCGTTCAAGGTCTCCGGCAAGAAGGCCTTCGAGGAGGCCGGGATCGCTCACGCCGACGTCGACCACATGATGGCCTACGACGCCTTCGCCCACCTGCCGCTCTATGCCCTGGAGGCGCTGGGATTCTGCAAGCCCGGCGAGGCCGCCGACTTCATCTGGGAGCGCAACACCGCGCCGCCCTCTGAAGGCAAGAAGGGCGGCAAGCTGCCGCTGAACACCAACGGCGGCGGCCTCTCCTACATGCACTCGGGCATGTACGGCATGTACGCCCTGCAGGAGAGCGTCCGGCAGATGCGCGGGATCGCCCCGGCGCAGGTGGAAGGCTCCAAGATCAGCGTCTGCCACGGCGTCGGCGGCATGTTCGCCGCCTCCGGCACGATCATCTTCGGGAACGAACGGCCCTGACCTCGAGCCCTCTCCCCGCACGCGGGGAGAGGGATTAATCAGGCGCTGGCCTTGGCCTTGCGCTTGGCGGCGGCTTCCTGCAGCAGCGGCTTCAGCTCGCGCTTCAGGAACTTGCCGTTCGGGTTCACCGGCAGCTCTGGCAGGATGAGGATCGTGCGTGGGACCTTGTTGTCCGCCAGGTGCTCCTTGCACCAGGCCTGCAGCTCCTCCGGCGTCACGCTGGCGTCGTGTTGCAGGGTGACCGCCGCGGCGACGTCCTCGCCCAGCACCTCATGCTCGACGCCCACCACCGCGGCGTCCTTCACCGCCGGATGGTCGTAGAGCACGGTCTCGATCTCCAGCGGGGTGATGTTGTAGCCGCCGCGGATGATCAGCTCCTTGGAGCGGCCGCAGATGATCAGGTCGCCGTCGTCGTCGACGTAGCCGAGGTCCCCGGTGCGGGTCCAACCGTCGACGAAGGATTCGGACGAGGCCTTCTCGTCACGCCAGTAGCGCCGCGGGTTAGCCTGCTTGCCATAGATCTCACCGACCTGGTGGGGCGTAGACACCGCCTCGCCGTTTTCGTCGCGCAGCTGCATGTGTGGCGGCAGGCGGCCGACGCAGCCCGGCTTCAGCAGGGCCTCCTTGGAGCGCGTGGCCAGGCCGATGCCGCCCTCGCTCATGCCGTAGCTGTTGCGCATGCGGATGTGCGGCCAGAGATCCAGGGCGCGCACGATGGAGTCGTGCGGCAGCGGCGCCGTGCCGGTGAGCAGCCACTTGGTGGCCGAGAGGTCGTAGTCCCTGACGTTCGGCAGATCGAGGATCAGCCGCAGCATGGAGGGCACCAGATAGATGGTGTCGGGCTTCTTCTCCTCGGCCCACTTGAGGAAGCCGGCCGGGTCGAACTTGGGCTGGGTGTAGCTGGTCGCCCCGCCGCGGATCGGCAGGATGCAGACGCCGAGGTTGCCGCCGGAGCCGGTGAACGGCAGGGCGTGCATGGTGGAGCGCGAGTTGTCGCGGCTGATCCCGTCGGCGCGGCCCAGCAGGTCGGGGTGGGAGATCACCACCCCCTTCATCTTGCCGCCGGTGGTGCCGGAAGTCTGCAGGATCTCGGCGTCGGCCGTGGGATCAAGGCTCGCCTGGTCCGGCAGCGCCGCCAGGTCGCGCGGCATGGCCTCGACCGTGAACACCGGGCCGACGTTCACGCCCTCCACCCGCTCGGGGAAGTTGGTGATGCACATCGCAGGCTCGAGCAGGGCGGCGTACTCCTGCATCTCCTTCGGCGTCAGCCGCGGGTTTACCGGACAGGCGATGCCGCCGGCGCGCAGGGTGGCCATCACCGCGATGGCCATCTCGCAGGCGTTGTCGTTGCCGATCGGCAGGAAGACCCGCTCGCCGGGCTTCAGGCCGGCCGCGGCCAGGCCGCCGCCGATCTCGTCGGCTTCCCGGTCCCATTCCGCATAGGTCAGGGCGCGCCGCATGTTGTCGTGGGCGACTTCGTCCGCCTGATTCTGCGCACGCACCTTCAGGGCGTCCGAAAGGCGTCTCACCGTGATGGCCAAGGCTGTCTCCACCCTTTTGCTGGTCGCCCCGACGTCCCGCGCGGACGGCCCGGAGGCGAAAAGATATCTAACTACGTTCAAGACCTGCGGCAAGCCGCCGACGCGCGCCGGGCGCCCGCCGCCGCGGCTTGTCGCGCCTCGCCGACCTAGTTAGATAAGTCCTCGCTGCAAATACGCGCCAAGGGAGGCCCAGGTGAGCGACACGGTGTTGTACGACGTCGAGGACGGCGTCGGGATCCTCACGCTGAACCGGCCGGACCGGCTGAACGCCTTCAACGGCGAGATCATGGAGGCCTTCCTCGCCGCGGTGCAGAGGGCCGCCGCCGACCCGCAAGTGGGCGCCGTGGTGGTGACCGGCGCCGGCCGCGGTTTCTGCGCCGGGGGCGACACCAAGGACGGCGGGACGCGCCGGGTCGAGGGCGAGCCGCCCCCGCCGCCGGAGCTGATGCGGGGCCAGGGGCTGCGGCACAACGCCGAGGCCTCGCGCCTGCTGCGCGAGATGCCCAAGCCCACCCTCGCCATGGTCAACGGCCCGGTGGCCGGCGCCGGCATCGGCGTGGCCGGCGCCTGCGACCTGCGCTTCGCCGCGCGCTCGGCGACCTTCCTGTCGGCCTATTCGAATATCGGCGGCGCCGGCGATTATGGCGCGACCTATGTCTGGCCGAAGATCCTCGGCGCGGCCAAGGCCCGCGAGCTCTTCCTGCTGGGCCAGAAGTTCACCGCCGAGGAGGCGCTCGCCTTCGGCCTCTACACCCGCGTCTTCGATGACGCCGAGCTGCGCGAGAAGACCCTGGAGGTCGCCAAGAAGCTCGCCGCCGGCCCGCGCTCGGGCTGGGCCTATATGAAGGCCAATCTGAACGCCGCCGAGGACGAGAGCTTCGCCCGCCACCTCGACCGCGAGTCCATGAACATGGGCCTGTCGACCCAGGCCTTCTTTTCCGCGCTGAAGGCCGCCGCCCAACGCCCGGCGGTCTGAGGCGGCCAAGCATCGCGCCCTTCTCCCGCAGGGGGAGAAGGCACGGCGCTTGTGCGAAATCGCTACCGCGCCAGCGCCATCTCGCGCGGCTTCGGCGGCGCCTCGGCGGGTTTGGCGGCGAGCGGGGCCTCGGATTCCAGGCGGCGCAGGGTGGTCTCGAGGTTCTTCCGCTCGGCGTCCAGCTCGGCGCCGTGGGCGCGGAGCTTGCGCAGCGCGCAGTCGCGTTGCGCCGCCTTTCCGGCGCTGCGCTCCACGGCGAAGATCTCGTGGATGTCGTCCAGCGAGAGCCCGGCGCGCCGGAACTCGGCGATCATCTGCAGCTGCTCGCGGGCGCGTGCGTCGTAGCGCCGGTAGTTCTGCCGATCGCGCCGGGTCTCCACCAGACCCTGGTCCTCGTAGTAGCGGATCGCCCGCGGCGTAAGACCCAGCTGTTCGCAGACAGCGCCGATACCCACCATGACGCGACCTCCCTCGGGCGACGACCCCGCGGCCTTCGTCCCGATCCGGGCGTGGCCTGGGCCTGATTGACTTCACTCGTCTAACTTAGTCACACAAGTAGGCGAGCTCGTCAAACTGTCTGACGCAGCGGGAAACGCACAAGATCCTGTAACGGCGGAGGCTGTGAGCGGGCGCGCGGCGAAGCGGTGGGGGGGCTGAGCCGCCGCTTCCGTCAGACGCGTTCGAGCGGCGCGGCCGAGCGGGCCTTCGCCTTGTCACGGAGGAAGGCCAGGAGGTCGGCGTTGATGATCTCCGCATGGGTCGAGGGCATGCCGTGCGGCAGGCCGGGATAGACCTTCAGCGTTCCGTTCGGGACCAGCTTGGCGGTCTTCGGCGCGGCGGCGACGATCGGCACGATCTGGTCGTCGTCGCCGTGCAGCACCAGGACGGGCACGTCGATCCGCTTCAGGTCCTCGGTGAAGTCGGTCTCCGAGAAGGCCTTGATGCACTCGTAGTGCGCCTTGATCGAGCCCAGCATCCCCTGCAGCCACCACTTGTCGATCAGCCCCTGGCTGACCTTCGCGCCGGGCCGGTTGAAGCCGTAGAACGGCCCGGCGGGCACGTCGCGGTAGAGCTGCGCCCGGTCCGCCAGCACGCCCGCGCGAAAGCCGTCGAACACCTCGATCGGCGTGCCCTCTGGATTGCTCGCGGACTTCACCATGACCGGCGGCACCGCGCTGATCAGCACCGCGCCCGCCGCCCGGTCGGTCCCGTGCCGGCCGAGGTAGCGCGCCACCTCGCCGCCGCCAGTGGAATGGCCGATGTGCACCGCGTCCTTCAGGTCCAGCAGCTCGACCAGGGCGAACAGGTCGTCGGCGTAGGTGTCCATTTCGTTGCCGCCCGAGGTCTGGGTCGAGCGCCCGTGGCCGCGCCGGTCGTGAGCGATCACCCGGTAGCCCTGGTGGACGAAGAACATCATCTGGGCGTCCCAGTCGTCGGCGGTGAGCGGCCAGCCGTGGCTGAAGACGAGGGGCTGTCCGGAGCCCCAGTCCTTGTAGAAGATCTGCGCGCCGTCATGGGCGTTCACGTAGGGCATGATCGCTCCTCTTCGAGGTTCGAGCCGCGGCCGCCGCCGCGGCGGTGGGGAGACGTGAAGCGGCGTGCCTACGGGCCCACGCCAAGCCGAATGAAGGCGCAGCGCCTGGCGCCATGAGGCTCACAAGACGGACCCCTCTGTCGGGGGCTTGCAGCTGAGGCGCTGGGGAAGTCACGCGCATCCTGCCACGACAAGGTGGGCAGCTTCGCGACTACACAAAGATATGAGGCCTGGCCGCAGCCGTGGGCGCGCCGGGCCCTATTTGATCCCGGGCAGCTGGTCGAAGGGGACCTTGTCCATGCGCGGCTCGCCGGGCATGCCCAGCACCCGCTCGGCCAGCTGGTTGCGCAGGATCTCATCGGCGCCGCCGGCGATCCGCATGGCCGCCGACCAGAGGTACTGGAAGAACACCGCCTCGTCGTTCCCCCGCGCCGGCTCTTCGAACAGGCCGTCGTATTCGTCGAGGTCCATCAGGAAGGCGTTGGAGAGCTGCATCTTGGTCGCCGAGACCAGCTTCATCATCGCCACCGCCGGCGGAGGGGTCTCACCCCTGGCGGTGGCCGCGCGGATGCGCTCGCCGTAGTTCTTCAGACCCTGCTCCTCGACCCACCAGCGGGCGAGCTTGGCGCGCACGGCGCTGGAATCCAGCGCCGTCCCGGAGCCGCGGCGCGCCTCAGCCGCGCGGGCCACGAGGCTGGCCACGGCGTCATGCCGAGCGGCGTAGCGCTCGCCGCCGCCGTGGCGCTCGTTCATCAGCACGGTGATGGCGCAGGCCCAGCCCTCCCCCTCCGCGCCGATGCGGTTGGCGTCGGGCACGTGCAGGTCCGTCAGGAAGGTCTCGTTGAAGTCCGAGCGGCCGGTGATCTGGCGGATCGGCCGCACCTCGACGCCGGGGCTCTTCATGTCGACGATGAAGAAGCTGAGGCCCTGGTGCTTGACCACGCTCGGGTCCGTCCGGGCCAGCAGCATGCCGAAATGGGCGTGGTGGGCCCAGCTCGACCAGACCTTCTGGCCATTGACGACCCAGTCGTCGCCGTCGCGCACCGCCTTGGTGCGCAGGCCCGCCAGGTCGGACCCGGCCGCCGGCTCGGAGAAGAGCTGGCACCAGGCCGCCCTGCCCCAGGCTGTGGGCTCGGCGAAGCGGCTGTACTGCTCGGGCGTGCCGTGCCGCTTGATGGTGGGCAGCACCATGTTGAAGGCGATGCCGAGGCCGGTGAAGCTGGGCGTGTGATAGCGCGCCTGCTCCTGCGCGAAGATCACGGCCATTCCCGGCGTGCCGTTGCAGCCGCCCAGCTCCGGCGGCTCGGTGACCATGCCGAAGCCGGCGGCCGCCTTCTTCGCCTGCCACTCCAGGCTCTTCGCGACGAGCTCGTCCTCGCTCAGCGCCTGCGGCTTTCGGTACTCGTCCGCAGCCTCGGCGAGCCAGGCGCGGACCTTGTCGCGGAAGGCCGTCTCGTCGGCGACGAAAGCGCCAGCGTCATCCATGGCGATCTCCCTCTGCCGCCCGGTCAGGCCGCGACCGGCTGGTTCTGCGCCGCCAGCGCGTCGATCAGCCGGCCTTCCCAGATCTCCTGGGAGCCCAGGTTCAGCGCCAGGAGCCGCGCCCGGCGGTAATGGAAATGGCAGTTGGCTTCCCAGGTGAAGCCGATGCCGCCGTGCAGCTGCAGGTTCTCGCGCGCGGCGATCTCGTAGGCCCGGGTGGCGCCCACCCGGGCGGTGGCCGCCGCCGCCGGCAGGTCGGCCGCGTCGGCCTCCAGCGCCGCGGCCGCGTAGAGGGCGTTGGAGCGGGCGAGCTCGACCATCACCAGGATGTTCGCCAAGTTGTGTTTGATGGCTTGGTAGGAGGCCAGTTGCCGGCCGAAGGTGTAGCGCTGCAGGGTGTAGTCGCGGGCCATCAGCATGGCGGCCTCGGCGGCGCCCACCTGCTCGAAGGCCTCGTAGATCGCCGCGCGGTCCTGCAGGCGGCGCAGGGTCTCGCCCGCGTCCGCCCCGGTCATCTCCTCGGCGGGGGCGGCGTCGAACACCAGCCGGGCGTGCTGGCGCAGCTGGTCGAAGCCGTTCATCGGCTCGCGCACAAGGCCGCCGGCGGCGAGGTCCACCAGCGCCAGTTGCGGGCCGTCGCAGACCACCACCGCCACCGTGGCGATCCCGCCGTCCGGGACCGGAGCCTTGGTCCCGCTCAGCTTGCCGCCGGACAGCCGGGTCGCGAGCTTGCGCTCGTCCGGGAAGCCCGGGCCTTCGAACCAGGCCAGCGTGCCGATCGCCTCGCCGCTCGCCAGCTTCGGCAGCCACTCGGCCTTCTGGGCCTCCGTGCCGGCCAGGCGGATCGCCTCGGCGGCCAGGCAGATCGAGGAGAAGAAGGGCACGGGCGCGACCACGCGGCCGAGCTCCTCGGCGATCAGGCAGAGGCTCTTCTCGCCCAGGCCCACGCCGCCGAACTCCTCAGGGATCGCCGCGCCCATCAGCCCCAGCTCGCCCATGGTCGCCCACAGGTCGGGATCGTAGGGCGCCTCGGCCGTGATCAGCTTGCGCAGCTGGTCGGGCGTGGCGCGCTCGTCGAGCAGGCGGCGGACCTCTTCCTGGATCTGCTTCTGCTCGTCGGTGAGATCGAATTCCACGTGCGGCTCCCAGGCGTCGCCGGCGTCGCGAGGCGCCGCCACTTGTCGAACTAGGATATACATTTGGGTCCAGGCCATGGGAAGCCGCAGAGCGCCTGCGGCTTATGGCGGCCTTCGCCCGAAAGCGCTCTGCGTCCCGCGTGCGGCCATGTAAGAAATCACGCGACGAGACGCGCCGCCCGCTCGATCGGGCGGCGTAAGAACAATGTCGAGGAAGCCCCGTGGTCGCCAGCATCGCCGCCGAGCCCGTCGTGGAGACCCCCTATCCTCCGGCGCGGGTCGGCTGGACCGCCGTCTTCGTGCTGCTCCTGCTCTACTGCCTGGCGATGGTCGACCGGCAGGTGATCTCGCTGATGGTCGGCGACCTGAAGAGCGAGCTGGGCGTCTCCGATTTCCAGATCAGCCTGCTGCAGGGCTTCGCCTTCGCCGTGCTGTTCACCGTGCTGGGCGTGCCGCTGGGGCTCGCCGCCGACCGGCTGCCCCGGCGCAAGGTCATCTGCTTCGGCGTGCTGGTGTGGGCGCTGGCGGCGACCGCCTGCGGCCTGGCGCGCACCTATCCGCAGCTGCTCATCGCGCGCACCTTTGTGGGGGCCGGCGAGGCGGCGCTGGCGCCGGCCGCTTACGCCATGCTGAGCGATCTGTTCCCGAAGCGGCGGCTGACCACGGCGCTTTCGATCTTTTCGATCGGCGCGGTCATCGGATCCGAGCTTTCGATCGCGATCAGCGGCCTGATCCTGGGCGCCGCCCGCGGCGGCGTCGACCTCCCGGTCCTGGGCCATGCCGCCGCCTGGCGGGTCGCCTTCCTGGCCACGGGCGCGCCGGGGCTGCTGTTGGCCTTCAGCGTCTTCCTGATCCCCGAGCCGGTCCGCCGCTCGGACAAGCTCGGCCACACCGGCTGGGGCCACGTGCTGCGCTTCATGGCCTCGCGCGGCGGCTTCTTCATAGCCCAGCTCGTGGGCTTCGCCTGCATCATCGGCCTGGCCTATGCGCGGCTCAGCTGGACGCCCACCTTCCTCGTGCGTCACTTCGGCTGGCCGGTCGCCAAGGTCGGCGTCACGCTTGGCGCGTTCGGCGTCGTGACCGGCACGATCGCGTTCCTGATCACCGGCCCGCTGGTCGACCGTCTGTTCCACCGCGGCATGCGCGATGCGCATTTCAAGTTCTACACCGTGGGCGCGGTCGTGCTGTTCCTCTGCGGCGGCGCCGCCTTCCTGGCGCCCAACGTCCCGCTCTTCTTCCTGATGCTGGTGGGCACCGCCCTGTTCCTGAACATGAGCGCGGTCGGCGCCTCGGCGATCCAGCTTGTGACGCCGCCGGAGATGCGCGGCCGGGTCTCGGCGATCTATCTGGCGGTCATCAGCCTGTTCGGCATGACGGTCGGCCCGTCCATGGTGGGCTTCTTCACCGACAAGGTCTTCCACGACCCCGCCAAGGTGAACTGGTCATTGACCGCCACCTTCGCCATCCTCTCGCCGATCGCGCTGCTGGCCTTCTGGCTGGGCCAGGGGCCGATGCGCCGCGCCGTGGCCGCGCGCGAGGCGATCGACTGAGGCTCAGCCGGCCCGCGGCGGGCCGGCGAAGAACTCGCGCACCGGATAGCCGCTCTCCGGCGCGATGGTCAGGAACATGCCCTCGGGCCGCTGCTCGATGGTCGGGGTGACCGGGACGATGCGACGCGCGCGAGCGGCGGCCACCGCCTGGTCCACCGTGCGCGCCCCGGCGAGCAACTCCAGCTGACAGCGCGTCGGGAAGAGCAGGTTGCGCTCGCCCCGCTCGCCCAGCGCGATCGCCTCGGCCGGCGTCAGCCACTCCACCGAGACCGTCTCGCGCCCGTCGGACACCGCGGTCATCTCCGTCGTCTGCCAGCAGAGCCGGAAGTAGGTGTCGTAGCGCTTGGGCGCGCTCTCCGGCGTGACCCAGTGGGCGAAGGGCGCCATGGCGGCCAGGTCGAGCCTGCCGCCGGACTGGCGGACCAGCTCCAGGAACGGCGTCTCGCCGGCGGCCGTGTCGGGGCTGTGCTCGGGGGCATCGAGCAGCAGGATGCCGGTCTCCTCGTAGAGCTCGCGGAAGCCCGCGACCCGGCGCGCGCGCTCCAGCGGATCGAGCCCGTCCGCGCCGTCGCACAGCTGAAGCCAGGCCTCGTCGGCGTCTTCCGGGTCGATGATCCCGCCGGGGAACACCATGGCCGAGGCGAAATGGGAGTCGGCGTGGCGCACCACCATCAGCACCTCGAGGCCCTCGGCGCCGTCGCGGACCAGCAGCACCGTGGTGGCCGGCCGCGGGGTCGGCGGCGCCTTGGCCGCGGCGGCGGCGGGAGCAAGTGTCGTCGGCTCGGCCATGGTTTCCTCCGCGGCGTCATTTTCGAGTTGTCTAACTTGGTAACATAGATTGGCGGGGCGCGCGCCGCCCCGTCAATGCCGCGACGGTGACCGGCGAACCGCACGTCCGCGGCGTTTCGACGTTCCCAATTGCCTCACCTAGTTATATAGGTTCGCCTGCATTTGGATTTCCGAGGACCCGCGAGATGAGCGAGACGGCCGAACCCCCGAAGGACGATACCATTGAGAAAGAATGGGAAAAGGCGGTCAGCTACGCCTTGACCGACGCCGACATCGAGCGCGCCAAGCTGCTGCTGGGCGTCGACACGGCGTACAAGACTCGCGAGTACATCCAGACCGCGACCACCGACAACATCCGCAACTTCGCCCATGGCGCCGGCAACGACAATCCGCTGCACTGCGACCCGGAGTACGGCAAGAAGACCCGCTGGGGCTCGGTCATCGCGCCGGGCATGATGGCCGGGATCATCAACTCGCCGATGAAGGGCGACCCGATCAGCGACGAGCTCAAGGCCAAGACCAAGAGCATGTTCCGCGGCGTGCACGTCTTCGTCTCCGGCTCGACCTGGGACTGGTACCGGCCGATCTACCCGGGCGACACCATCTACAGCTACGGCGGCGAGGAGAGCCTGGAGGTCAAGACCTCCGAGTTCGCCGGCCGCTCGGTGATCCAGATCCGCCGCGACGTGAAGGTGAACCAGCGCGGCGAGGTGGTGGGCGTCTACCGCATCCTGCGCGTGCTGACCGAGCGCAAGACCGCGGCCAATAAGGGCAAGTACTCGGAGATCAAGCCGCAGGTCTATACCGACGAGGACATCGCCAAGATCGACGCGATCTACGAGGCCGAGCTCGTCCAGGGGCCGGCAAAGCGCAACTGGGAAGACGTCAACGTCGGCGACAGCCTGGGGACCATGGCCAAGGGTCCGCTCACCGTCACCGACGTGATCTGCTTCCACGCCGGCGGCTACGGCTTCGTGCCCTACGCGCCGACCGTCGGCCGGTTGGCCCACAGGAACCGCAAGCGGATCGCGCCCTTCTACGTGAAGAACGAGTACGGCGTGCCCGACGTCGCCCAGCGGCTGCACTGGGATCCCAAGTGGGCCCAGGCGATCGGCAACCCGATGGCCTACGACTACGGGGTGATGCGCGAGAACTACCTCTACCACTACCTGACGGACTGGGCCGGCGACGACGCCGTCGTCACCCACCTCCACGACGAGATCCGCAAGTTCAACTACATGGGCGACACCCAGATCATCACCGGCCAGGTGGTGGCCAAGCGCGAGGAGGCCGGCCAGTATCTGGTCGACGTCCAGTGCCAGTTCACCAACCAGCGCGACGAGGTGACCGTGAAGGGCACGGCGACCATCGCGCTGCCCAACAAGACCGGCGCCCTGCCGCTCTACCCGCAGACGCCGCAGGATCTGCAGCAGCGCACGGCACAGATGATGGCGCGCCACTGGGAGCTCTCCCGCGCCAAGTAGGCCTCTGGTCTCAGGACGCGAAGAAGCCCGCCGGGAGTGATTCCGGCGGGCTTTTGCGTTCGGTGGCGGGGGTGGCGCCCTCCCCCTCGATGGGCAAGGCTATCGCCGGTGAAGCCAGGGACCTGTGTAGGAGCTGACCGGCATCCGTTGAGGAGGCTACAGGACGCTTCCTGGGTTGCAAAAAGCCGTATCCCATGACGGAATTGCACGACGCTCGCCGACCTGATGGGGAAAGAAGAGACGCCCGGGCCGACATCGCGCTGGGCTACCGCCTCTGTCAGCGCCCGCTTGCCCGCCGCGGTTCGTCAGGCAGCCAAGCCGCCACCGCTCGGTTACGTTGTGAGGCATGCACGGCCGTCGGGAACGGCCACGGTTGCCATATGTTATAGAAGCGACCGCAGAGTCCGATGGTTCCCGCCTCCGCGCCCGAACCTGGGCGGGTGGCTTTCCAAGGTCGCCGTGAGGCCGGGGCACAATGAATAGAGCCACTCCGCAGATGCGGAGGTTCGCCAAGCGCCTCATGGTCGCCGAGACCCCGAGGAAAAACTCCGCCACGGCGATGGCCACGGCGGCGTTTCCGGTGACGGACAAGTTGCGTCCGCATCTAGCGACGCTGGTGGGTAAGGGCGGCGTTCGGGCGCTGCTTGCGCGCGCCCTCGTTCTGGCCAAGGCGGAAGTCACCTGGCTTGGCGCCGCGCACGTGAACGCCGACGGCGACCTCGAGGGACTGGAAGCACTTCGCGCAGACCTCGACCCCGCCAAATTTCTCGAGGGCCGGGTCATCCTGCTCGCCCAATTGCTCGGCTTGCTGGTGGCCTTCATCGGCCCGGGTTTGACGTCACGCCTGATGAGCGAGATTTGGCCGCAGGTCCCTCTCAAAGACCGGGATTTCGGCAAGGAGATTGACCGTGAAGAAGCCAGGTAAGGCGCCGAAAACCGCTGCGCGGAAGACGACTGGGGACCGGTCAGCGAGGGTCAAGTTACACACGATGCCCACCGGCGTGCGCGGGCTCGACGATATCCTGGGCGGCGGTGTGCCGGAGTTTTCATTCAATCTGATCGCAGGCTCGCCCGGCTGCGGAAAGACCACGCTGGTGCATCAGGTCGCCTTCGCCAATTCGACGCCCGAAAGACCGGCGCTCTACTTCACGGTGCTCGGCGAGCCGGTCATCAAGATGCTGCGCTACCAGCAGCAGTTCACATTCTTCGATGAGACCAAGGTGGGCGCGGCCGTCCGGTTCATCAACCTCTCCGATCTGGTGCTCGAGAAGGACCTGAACGCCGTGCTGGAGGAGATCACTGCGCAGGTCACGGCGGCGAACGCGGGCGTGGTGGTGGTGGACTCCTTCCGCACCCTGGCGCGCAAAGCGACGAGCGCGGTGGGCGAATTGGAGGTGCAGTCGTTCATCCACCGCCTCTCCCAGTTCCTGACCAGTTCGGAAGCGACGACATTCCTGGTGGGCGAATATGTCGAGGAAGAGATCCGCGACAATCCGCTTTTCACCATGGTCGACGGCATCCTCTGGCTCTCGCAGGTCACCGAGCGGAACTCCGTGGTGCGCAAGCTGCAGGTCATGAAGCTGCGCGGCCAGGCCTCGGTGCCAGGCCTGCACACCATCCGCATCACGGGAGATGGCCTTCAGGCCTTCTCGCGCACGCTCGGCCTGGACAGCGCTAAGCCGAGATCCTCCCGCCGCCGGCGGCTCTCCGTCGGCATTCCCGAACTGGACACGATGCTGGGCGGCGGGGTCATCGAAGGCGACAGCCTGCTGGTGGCCGGCCCCTCGGGCACGGGCAAGTCGGCCCTGGCGACGCAATTCATCGCCGAAGGCCTGCGCCAGGGCGAACCGGGGATCATGGTGATCTTCGAAGAGCGGCCGGAAGGCTACATCCAGCGGGCGGACACCTTCGGCCTGAAGCTCGCTGCGGCGGAAAAGAAGGGAACGCTGGAGACCCTCTACCTGCGGCCGCTCGACCTTTCGGTGGATGAGACGATGCTGGCGATCCTCGACGCCATCCAGAGGGTCGGCGCCAAGCGGGTGGTGATCGATTCCCTGGTCGGTTTCGAGATGGCGCTCGCGCCCAGCTTCCGCGCCGACTTTCGAGAGTCGCTCTACCGGATGATCGGGGCCCTGACCGGCGCCGGGATCACCATTCTCTCGACCGTCGAGGTGGAGGACAATTTCACCTCGCTGCAGTTCAGCCACTACGCGATATCGTTCCTCACCGACGACATCGTCCGGTTGCGCTACGTGGAGATCGACGGCCAGCTTCGGAAAACCATGGTGGTGATCAAGATGCGCGGCGGCAATCACAGCAAGGACATCCGGGAATATGTGATCACCGACAAGGGCGTGGTGGTCATCCACCCGCGGCGTACAGACTATGCCCAGTTGAGCACCGGGATTCCCCATCGGACCGGCCCGCGGGAGGCGCAGGAGAACGAAATCCCACCGGAGCCCAAGGCAAACGAGTAGGTCCTCGCTATGGCCACGAACCCCCCATCGGACCCGGTGTCCCCGACCCTCGATCACGTGCCGTTTCCCCTGGCCACGGTCGAGGGCGAGACCCACATCGTGCGCTACATCAATCCCGCCTTTTGCCAGCTGATAGACAAGGCCAGCGGCGACGTCGTGGGAAAGCCGTTCTCCGAATTGCTGCCTGCAGACGACGAATGCCTCGCGCTGCTGGACCGCGTCTATCGCACGGGAGGACCCGGTATCCACAAGGGGCAGGAACCCGTCGGCCAGCGTCCTGTCGTCCCGTTTTACACCATGTGGCCGGTGATCGCGGATCAACGTCGGGTGGGCGTCATGATTCAGGTGATCCAGGCCAAGTCGCTCTACGACAAGACGCTGGCGATGAACGAGGCGTTACTGCTCGGCTCACTGCGGCAGCATGAACTCACCGAAGCCGCCGACCTGTCGAACATCCGACTGCAAGCGGAAATCGGACAGCGTATGCAATCCGAGCGTGACGCGCTGACGCTGACGAAGGAAATCTCTCACCGGATCAAGAACAACCTGCAGATCGTCGTCGCCCTGATCGCCAACGAGATCAAACGAACGCCGATTCAGTTCGCGCAAGGCTACGTGGCCATGGAGGCGCGCGTCGCCGCCATTGCCCAGCTTTACGAGCTGATTTCCGAATCTAGCCGGGTCGAAACCGTTTCGTTGGACGCCTATCTGCGGGAAATCGCCAAGACCATGTCGGCGAGCCTGCTTGAACCCTCGTCGGGCATCAGCATCGAGGTGAGGGCGCAGGCCGTGGATATCGACCCGGATCGCGCGGTGCCTTTCGGCCTGCTGGTCAATGAACTGGGCACCAACGCCATCAAGCATGCATTTCCGAGCGGGAGCGGGCGGATCGTGTTGAGCGTCGAACGGGCGGGCGATCAAATCGAGCTGAGCGTCGCCGACGACGGTGTGGGCATGGCGGCCAAGGGCCCGTCGAGCGCGCCCGGGAAACACGGGTCCGACTATGTGGCGATCTTCGTGCGCCAGCTGGGCGGCAAGATGGACGTGTCCAGGTCGGATGAGACCGGAACGACGTTTACGGTACAATTTCCGGTGCTGGTGATTCCTGCACCCGGGTGGTGAGCGAGCGCTGCGGCCTGTGGCGGCAAATTGAATAAGTGAACTCTGCGCCTTTCAGACGCGCTGGGAGGGGTCGGGCGCGTAGCGGGTCGGATGAGGTGGAAAGCCCGTTTCGGCAAGTCTCTGAAAAACAACGGCAGGGGAGCGCGACCCCTCATCCGTCAGCCTCCGGCCGACACCTTCTCCCGCAAGGGGAGAAGGACCGGGAAGTGGTGAACGCGGCCCGCGCCGCGCTTAGCCGAACTCGACCAGCACCTCGTCGGCGGCGACGCTGTCGCCGGCCTTGGCGTTGACCGCCTTGACCGTGCCGTCGCGCTCGGCGCGGATGATGTTCTGCATCTTCATGGCCTCGATGACCGCCACCGGCTCGCCGGCGCGGACCTCCTGGCCCAGGGTGACGTCGAGGGTCACCACCAGCCCCGGCATCGGCGACAGCACCATCTTCGAGGTGTCGGCCGCCGTCTTCGGCGGCAGCTTCTCGTGCAACTCGGCCGAGCGCGGCGTGAGCACCAGCACGTGGGCCTGGGCGGCGCGGTGGCGGATCATGAAGCCCTCCGCCGCCGGCTTGACCTGCACGGTGAAGGCCCGGCCGTCGAGAACGCCGGCGAAGGTCGGCTTGCCCGGCCGCCAATCGATCCCGTCCAGCCGCAGCTTGCGGTCCTCGCCGAGGAATTCGATGGTGAAGCCGGTGTCGCCGTTGGTCACCCGCACCGGGCGCCGCTCGCCGGCCTCGATCACGATCCAGTCCTGCCGCAGCAGCTGCGGCGCAGCGCGGCGCGTGATCGTGCGGTGCATGGCGCAGGCCACCGCCGCCATCACGTCACGCTGGAATTCCGTCGGGGCCGTGCCGTGGAAGCCGTCGGGGAATTCGTCCTTGATGTAGTTGGTGGAAAGCTCGCCGGAGCGGAACCGCTCCTGGTCCATCACCGCGGCCAGGAACGGGATATTGTGGCCCAGGCCCTCGATGTGGAAGTCCTCCAGCGCCCGGCCCATGGCGTCGATGGCCGCCAGCCGCTCGGGCGCCCAGGTCGACAGCTTGGAGATCATCGGGTCGTAGTACATCGAGATCTCGTCGCCTTCGCGGACGCCGGCGTCATTGCGCACCTTGGCGCCACCCACCTCGCCCTCCTGTGGCGGGTCGTAGCGCACCAGCCGGCCGATCGACGGCAGGAAGCCGCGGTACGGATCCTCGGCGTAGATCCGGCTCTCGATCGCCCAGCCGTCGATCTTCAGGTCCTGCT
>JAQGIJ010000591.1 GCA_028291285.1 Phenylobacterium sp.
ATCCAGGGCGCCGTAGAGCGGCTCGACGTCGACCTCCGGCCGGCGGATACGCTCGGCGAGCCGCTCGGCGGTGCGCAGGATCTCCCCCTGGCCGGGCAGGAAGACCAGCAGGCCGCCCGCCTCCTCCGCGAGCGCGCGCTCGACGGCCCGCACCGCCTGGTCCTCCAGCCGCAGGCGCTCGTCGCGGCCGAGGTAGCGGGTCTCGACAGGGAAGGCGCGGCCCTGGCTCTCGACCAGCGGCGCCCCGCCCAGCAGCCGGCCCACCGCTGCGCCGTCGAGGGTGGCGGACATCACCAGCAGGCGCAGGTCCTCGCGCAGCACCCCTTGCGCGTCGCGTGCCAGCGCCAGGCCCAGGTCCGCGTCCAGGCTGCGCTCGTGGAACTCGTCGAAGATGACGCAGCCGACACCGGCGAGCTCGGGGTCGGCCAGGATCATGCGGGTGAAGACGCCCTCGGTGACCACTTCGATGCGGGTGCGGGCGGAGACCTTCGACTGCAGGCGCACCCGGTAGCCCACCGTTTCGCCCGCCGTCTCGCCCAGAGTCTTGGCCATCCGCTCGGCCGCGGCGCGGGCGGCAAGGCGTCGCGGCTCCAGCACGATCAGCTTGCGGCCGCCCAGCCACGGCTCGCCCAGCAGCTCCAGCGGGACCACCGTGGTCTTGCCCGCGCCGGGCGGGGCGACCAGCACCGCGGCCGTGCGCCCGGCCAGCGCCGCCTTCAGTTCCGGCAGGATCTCGTGCACGGGAAGCATGCTGCGCGCTCTAGCCGCGCCACCGCGCCGCGCCAAGGCTTGCCGCTTGACCACGGCGTCCGGCGCAAGCCACCGTCCCGCCAGGAAATTATCGGCGCGGCCCCACGGCCGCGGCTCGGAGGAAGAATGTGGCGCGTAAAGTCGCTCGACGCGATCCTTGCGACCGCTGAAAAGAAGGCGCTGCACCGGTCGCTCGGCCCCTTCCAGCTGACCATGCTGGGCATCGGCGCGATCATCGGCACCGGCATCTTCGTGCTGACGGCCGAGGCCGCCCAGAAGGCCGGGCCGGGCATGATGCTGGCCTTCATCATCGCCGGCTTCGTCTGCGCGGTGGCGGCGCTCTGCTACGCCGAGATGGCGGCCATGGTGCCGGTCTCGGGCTCGGCCTACACCTACAGCTACGCGGTGATGGGCGAGTTGGTGGCCTGGATGGTCGGCTGGGCGCTGATCCTGGAATACGCCATCGCCGCCGGCGCGGTCTCGGTCGGCTGGTCGGGCTATGTGGTCGGCCTGGTGCAGAACGCCTTCCACATCCAGGTGCCGCTGGCGCTGATCCGCGGCCCGCTGGACGGCGGCCTGGTGAACCTGCCGGCGGCGGGGATCGCGCTGGTGGTCACCGCGCTGCTGGTGATCGGCACCAAGGAATCGGCGACGGTCAACGCGGTGCTGGTGTGCATCAAGGTCACGGCGCTGACCGTGTTCGTCGTGCTGGCGCTGCCGGTGCTGAAGATGAAGAACTTCGACCCCTTCATGCCGCTCGGCTTCGGCGGGGTCTCGGCGGCGGCGGCCTCGATCTTCTTCGCCTACGTGGGCTTCGACGCGGTCTCCACGGCGGCGGAGGAGACCAAGAACCCGCAGCGGAACATGCCCATCGGCCTGATCGGATCGCTGGGCATCTGCACCATCTTCTACCTGCTGGTGGCGGCCGGCGTGATCGGCACCGTGGGCGCCCAGCCGGTGCTGGGCCCAAACGGCGTGGGCCTGCCGCCCGGAAGCTCGGCGCTCAGCGCCGCCTGCCGGGCGATCGGCGACGCCAAGGTGGTCTGCTCCAAGGAGGCGATCGCCTGGACGCTGCGCACCATCGGCTGGTCCAAGGTCGGCAACCTGATCGGCCTGGCCGCCGGCCTGGCGCTGCCCTCGGTCATCCTGATGATGATGTACGGCCAGACGCGGATCTTCTTCGTCATGAGCCGCGACGGCCTGCTGCCGGAGGCGCTTTCGAAGGTCCATCCGAAGTTCCACACCCCGCACGTGATCACCGTCATCACCGGGGTCTTCGTGGCGGTGTTCTCGGCCTTCTTCCCGGTCGGGGTCCTGGCCGACATCTCGAACTCCGGGACGCTGTTCGCCTTTGCGGCGGTGGCCATCGCGGTGATGGTGCTGCGCCGGACCGACCCGCACCGGGCGCGGCCCTTCCGCACGCCGGCGGTGATGGTCACCGCGCCGCTGGCGGCGCTCGGCTGCGTCTACCTGTTCTTCAGCCTGTCGAAGGAGACCCAGCTGCTGTTCGCCGGCTGGGCGGTCATCGGCCTGGTGGTCTATTTCCTCTACGGCTACCGCAAGAGCCACGTGGCGCGGGGCCGGTTCGAGACGCCGGAGCTGGCGCCCGACGCGCCGCACATCGGCATCGCGCCGATGCCGGGAGCGCCGGCGCCGGGCGAGGCCGCCGAGCGCGGCTGAAGCCCGGCGATGGACCCGGGCTGCGGCCCGGGTCTTTCCTTCCGCGCCCGGAACCCCGATCTTAGGCGCCATGAACGCCCAAAGCCCCGCGCCGGTGATCCGCGCGATGATCGCGCCGGTCACCCCGCTGCAGCAGAACTGCACCATCGTCTGGTGCGCCAAGACCAACAAGGCCGCGGTCATCGACCCCGGCGGCGAGGTCCCGCGCCTCCTGGAGGCGCTGAAGCAGCACGGGCTGACGCTGGAGAAGATCTGGATCACCCACGGCCACATGGACCATGCCGGCGGCACGGCGGCGCTGAAGGCGGCGACCGGCGTCCCGATCGAGGGGCCGCAGCGCGAGGACGCCTTCTGGATCGAGCGGATCGCCGCGGCCGGCGCGCGCTACGGCATGCCCGACGCGCAGGTGTTCACCCCCGACCGCTGGCTGGAGGATGGCGACACGGTGTCGCTGGGCGAGACCGAGTTCGAGGTCTACCACTGCCCCGGCCACACGCCCGGCCACGTGGTCTTCTTCCACCGCGAGGCGCGCTTCGCCCAGGTCGGCGACGTGCTCTTCCAGGGCTCCGTCGGGCGCACGGACTTCGAGCGCGGCAGCTATCCCGAACTGGTGGCCTCGATCACCGGCAAGCTCTGGCCGCTGGGCGACGACGTCGCCTTCGTCCCCGGCCACGGGCCGATGTCGACCTTCGGCCACGAGCGCAAGACCAATCCCTTCGTCGCCGACCATTCGCTCGCTTGACCGGCGCCCTACCTGACCGCCGCCCTTGCCTGATCCGGGCTCGCCTGATCGGGGTTTCAAGCGTGCAATCCGAGTGTTACGCCGCGATCCGAAGATCGCCGACATGGAGCTTGACCTCGACATGACCGCCGGCAACGCGCGGATCCTGATGGTGGACGACGACCCGGGCATCCGGGACGTGGTCTCCGACTTCCTCGGCAAGCATGGCTACCGGGTGGAGACCGCCGCCGACGGGCGCGAAATGGACGAGGCGCTGGAGCGCGGCCCGGTCGACCTGATCGTGCTCGACATCATGCTGCCCGGCGAGGACGGCCTGGCGATCTGCCGCCGGCTGGCCACCGCCGACGGCGGGCCGCCGATCATCATGCTCTCGGCGATGGGCGAGGACACCGACCGGATCGTCGGCCTGGAGGTCGGCGCGGACGACTATGTCTCCAAGCCCTGCAATCCGCGCGAGCTCCTGGCCCGGGTGCGGGCGGTGCTGCGCCGCACCGAGCAGCGGGCGAGCGCGGGGCCGACCACCGCCGGGTGCGAGTTCGCCGGCTGGCGGCTCGACCTGGTGCGCCGCGAGCTCCGCTCGCCGCATGGGGTGGTGGTCAACCTCTCCTCCGGGGAGTTCAGCCTGTTGCGCGCCTTCGTCGAGCATCCGCAGCGGGTGCTGACCCGCGACCAACTGCTGGAGCTCGCCCGCGGACCGGAGTCCGAGGCCTTCGACCGGGCCATCGACGTGCAGATCAGCCGGCTGCGGCGCAAGCTCGACGACGGCGGCGGCGGCCAGGACCTGATCCGCACGGTGCGCAACGAGGGCTACATGTTCACGCCGAGGGTCAAGCGCCTATGAGCCTGCTCGGGCGCGGACGGCCGACGGCGTCGCTCTTCGTCCAGCTCCTGACCTTCACCGTGCTCACCCTGCTGGCCGCCCACGCGATCAGCCTGCTGGTCATGTTCAAGCTGCCGCCGCCGATGCCGGATTTCTACCGGCTGAGCGAGATCGAGCAGGCGCTGCACGGCGAGGGCCGCAGCTTCACCGAGCGTGTGCCGCTGGAGGTGCGCACCCGCGACACGCGGCCGGGCCCGGAGCTGGACAGCCGCACCGCCCCGCTGGTCCGCGCCAAGCTCGCCCACGACCTGCGGGTCTCGCCCGACACCATCGTCATCGCCGGCAATCCCGGCCCCCTGGCCGACCGCCGGATCTTCCGGATCCTGCGCAACCGCACCCTGCGCGAGGGCCTGGGCGAGGAGCAGTTCCTGATCGCGCCGTTCCAGATCGGCGTGCGCCAGCCGGATGGGCGCTGGCGGGTGGTCGAGCCGCAGCCCAGCTTCGGCCTGACGCCCTGGGAGCAGACCGTCGTCCTGTGGTTCGTGCTCTCGGGCCTGGCGATGACCCCGATCGCCTATATCTTCGCCCGCCGGCTCTCCGCGCCGACCCGGATCCTGGCCGACGCCGCCATCCGGCTGGGGCGCGACCCGCAGGCGCCGCCGCTGGCGGTCAAGGGCTCGGCCGAGATCGCCGTCGCCGTCGCCGCCTTCAACGAGATGCAGGCGAGGCTTCGCCGCTACGTCGACGACCGCACCGCCATGGTCGGCGCCGTGGCCCACGACCTGCGCA
>JAQGIJ010000621.1 GCA_028291285.1 Phenylobacterium sp.
TGTTGGCGGCGGCCTGCCGCGCCTGTTCGGCCGCCGAGGCGGCCTGATCCTCTCGGTCCGTCATGGCGAAGGCTCGCGCCACCTCACTCAGCGCCTGAGCCCGCTGCTCGGGGTCGTGGATGTTGGCAGCGGCCTGCCACGCCTGTTCGGCCGCCGAGGCGGCCTGATCCGTCTGGTCGGCCGTGGCCAGGATCCGCGCCACCACACTCAGCGCCTGAGCCCGCCACTCAGATTGGTCTGCACTGACTATGGCCTTCAGTGCCTGTTCAGCCGCTGAGGCGGCTTGGTCCGCCCGGCCAGCCGTGGCCAAGGTCTGCGCCACCTTACTCAGCGCCCAGGCGCGCCTCGCCATGTTCTTGATGTTGGCGGCGGCCTGCCGCGCCTGTTCGGCCGCCGAGGCGGCCTGCTCCGATTCGTCTGCTGTGACCAGGACCGAGGCCACGTCACTCAGTGCCCGAGCCCGCCACTCCGGATCCTCGATGTTGGCGGCGACCTGCTGTGCCTCTTCGGCCGCCTGGCCTGCCCGCCCGGTCGTGGCCAAGACCCGCGCCACTTTATTCAGCGCCTGGTCGCGCCTCGGCATGTTCTTGATGTCGGCGGCGGCCTGCCGCGCCGACTCGGCCGCCGAGGCGGCCTGGTCCCCCAGTCCGGCCTTGGCGAAGGCCCGGGCCACCTCACTCAGCGCCCCCGCGCGCTTTTCTGCATCCTTGACTTCAGCGGCGGCCTGCCACGCCTGTTCGGCCGCTGAGCTGGCCTCGTCGTCCAGCCCGGCCTCGGCCAGGATCGGCGCCACCTTACTCAGCGCCCATGCGCGCCTCGCCATGTTCTCGATGTCGGCGGCGGCCTGCCACGCCCACTCGGCCGCCGAGGCGGCGTGATCCCCCAGCCTGGCCTTGGCTAGGACCTGGGCCACAGCACACAGCGCCCTGGCCCGTGGCTCCGGGGCTTTGATGGTGGCGACGGCCTGCCGCGCGCTCTCAGCCAGCGAGGCGGCCTGGCTTGTCCGCCCGGCCATGGCGAAGGCCCGCGCCACCTCACTCAGCGCCCTGGCGTGGCTCTGCGGTGGCGTCCTGATGTCGGCGGCGGCCTGTTGCGCCTGTTCGGCTGCTGAGGCGGCTTGGTCCTCTCGGTGGGCCATGGCCAGGACCCGCGCGGTCTCGTTCAGGGCCCGAGCCCGCTTTGCCGGGGTGTCGATGTCGGCGGCGGCCTGTTGCGCCTGTTCGGCTGCTGAGGCGGCCTGGTCCCCCAGTCCGGCCTTGGCGAAGGCCCGCGCCACCTCGTTCAGGGCCGTGGCGCGCTCCGCCGGGGCGTCGATGTCGGCGGCGGCCTGTTGCGCCTGTTCGGCCGCCGAGGCGGCCTGGTCTGTCTGGTCGGCCGTGGCCAGGGCCCGCGCGGCCTCACTCAGCGCCGCGGCCCGCTCGGCCGGATCCTCAATACAGGCGGCTAGGTCGAGGCAGCTGTTGATGCGGCCGATGTACGCCCAGACAACCGCGATTCTTGCTGAAATTCTTGGCCTAATGACAGTCACAGGTCGGCGTCTGAGGGCCAACACGGCAAGGCGGAAGAGAATCTCCTCGGGATCGAGGCTGCTGCGGTGGCGGGTTTCGAGAATCGTTTGCTGGGCGACCAGAATTTCCTGGCTAGGCACTGCCGGATTGCCCGTCCGCTCGAACAGCCGAAGCATCCGCGCAGGGTGGGCCGCTACCAAGAACAGTTGGTCAACGACCTGGCGGCAGCGGGCGTCCCTCGTGGAAGGGTCGCGGGCACGGCGGGAAAGCTCGCGGGTGTAGGGGCGTAGCAGATACCGCGGGGTGCCGATCGGGAAGTCCTGTTCGGCGTACTCGCTGGCCCAGCTGTCGAGCATGTCTTCGTACGCCGCCAGGTCAGCCGCACAGAGTAGGCGTGCGGCAGTCAGCAGGGTGTCATGGGCGAATGCATAAAATTCTTCACCTGTATCGCCGGGTTCGGGAAGACGGATGAGGCTGCGGCGGAGAGAGCTGCCGAGCACAGCTTCGATTTCGCCGATGTCTGCGTCGCGGCCGCGCCGTTTGACCAGGACGGCCAGTTCGCCGGCGGTCAACCCGTTATCGGCGGCAGCCAGGCAGCAGACCAAGGGATAGACGAAACTGCCGGGACTTTTCGATGTGTGATCGAGTTCTTCGTGCGCAGCCTGCTGAATTTCGGTGGCTGCCTCGGAAGCGGAGATGGTCCGAGCGTGGGTGAATAGCGGATGGCTGGGGGGAATGTGAACGTCGGAGCCGGAACGGCTGGCCACCAATAGAAGGGCCTCATGAGGCAGTGTGGCGGCATCGGGCAGCCACAAGTGGAGCTTGCGGGACGTGGGGTCGTATTCGTCCAGGCCGTCGATGAGCACGAGGAGTCGGCGGCCACGCTGCACACAGGCGTCACTGGCGTGCTTCAGCAGCCCGTGGAAATCGTAGATCCAGTCAGACAGGTTCACGGATGGAGGGTGGCCGTGCTGGTCGGCCAGTAGCGCGAGCTGGCGGTTGAGCACGTCCAGGGCGTACTCGGCGGTGTTGTCGCCGATGGTCCGGCGTAGGAAGCACCCGATGACATCGACGCGGTCCGGCGGGTACAGGGCGAATGAGGCCAGCAGGGCCGTCTTGCCCGCAAATGCATCCCCTTTGATCCACATCCATTGCATGTCCGATCCTGCGAACTCGTCCAGGGCGGTCAGCTCGGCGTCGCGGCCGATCAGCACCGGGGGAGCCAAGGCAATCGCGGCCTGTCGCGCCCGTTGCAGCTGGAAGTTGCCTGGGGTTCGCGGGGTAGCCAGCCCCAGGTCGGCGGCGGCGGCTGGCAGCTGCGGCAGCGCCGCTCTCCAACTCCGCAGCTGGTCTTCACTGGCGTGAGTGAAGAGTTCTTGGATCGGGCGAACGGTGAGGGTGCGTCCCGTCGGGTGGTGCTGGCCGACCACGCCGATCAGGCGTTGACCGCTCCACACGGCGGCACCGGACATTCCCTCCCAGGGGGAGTGCTTGGTCGGTTCGGGATCTTCTTCTGGCACTGCGAGCACTGTCAGCTCAAGGGTGTCCGCCTTGACGTTCACGGTGATAGTGCCGGCGGCGTAGTGCACCTCGCGCAGCTTGGTCTCCGGCCGACGGGGAGCCGGACGCAACTTGTGCCTTGGAAATCCCCACGCCACCACGTTCGGCACCTGGGTAGGCAAGTCCCGGTCCACCCGCCCGACCAGGGCCCGCTCGCCCCCCGTTGGACTGTCGCCGGATCTGGCGACGGGCACCAGTGCCAGATCAGCCCCCGGCAGCTTCAGCACAGCCCAGGGATCCACGCCGATGCCTTCGGCCTCCAGCAGTTCCTTCGGTGCGCCGAGCCACACCCCGATCGACTCTGCGCCATCCACGACGTGGGAGGCGGTGAGCACCCACCCGGACGCCACCAAGTAGCCGCTGCCCCGGGTGCGGTTCGCCCCGGGGCGGGTAACCACGATCTCAGCTAGGTGAGCGCGTGCCGGATGCTCAATCATCACGCCCTCCGCAGCCCGACGAGGGCTTGATTTCAGGACGCCTCAGGGACCGGAATGGTGGGTCGTTCCTCACCCGCAGCGAAGTCTCCCTCGACGTCGACGTCCCGAGTGATAGTCGTCTGCTGCCCTTGCTCATCGATGATGGTCTGCTCAAGCCGCGGCTTGAGCGTCAGCGTGAGCTGCTGGGTACGGGCCCGCTCAGCGGACTGAGTTCCCTTGGCACTGGCCTCGGCAGACGCGAAGACCCAGAACTTCGCCTTCACCGTCCCCGACGCCTCCACGTTCCTGGTCAGCGTGTACGCGACGTCGAGCGTCAGGCTGATCTCCTCCACTGCCAGCTTCAGCGAATCCTTCGCGGCCCGGGATTGGGCCTCGCTCAGCTCTGCCCGCAAATCTGTCAAGAACTCCACGAGACCAATCCGATTCTCAACGTCTCCCATCAGGGCACTCCCGTCCAGGTAGCGCATTCGCCCCTTAATAGCGTCACGCCCGAGCGCTGGCATGTCTAATCGGAGAGCCGACAGGCTGCGGTCCGAGACGGGTATCACTGCTTGACGGGCATTGGCGAGCCGCTGAAGCGCCTGTTCCTTCTCGATGACCCCACAGGCGCATTGGATCAGGCGACGAGACGCCGTCTGTTCGAGGAGATGCGCGAACTGGTCGAACAGGGCTGTCTTCATCATCGCGACCGCCAGCCTCGCACGGGCCACACTCCCCAGCGCCCTGATCGTCGACACGCGTTGGCAAGCGCCGACAGCGCACGCAAACAGCAGCACCGCAGTAAGGCGGCCACCACTTGATGTGACGTACCGGCTGGGCGGCACCGGCAAGGAGGCGGCTGGAGCTGAGGTGACGCTAGGCTGGCCAGATGGTTTCGAGGAGCGACGGCGCGGGAGTCTCGCCATACTCGACGGGCGGCGGAGGCACGGTGCTGGAACACCGTTACGCCGCTGTTATTCTCTCCTCACTGTTGACTGGTGATTCGCTGGACGAGCTCGGTGATCCGGTACTCGTTCCGGATGCGATCAAGCTGCAGGCGAGCGCGTTCAGCAAGGTCGACGACATCCTGATCACTGCCCGGCCGTCGCAGAGTGACGATGATTTTCAGGTGTGCATCGGTGTCCGTCGGGATCCCGACATCGTGCCGTCCGACGATGCATCAGTGGCGTTGATCGGCAGCTTTCTGGCGGAGATCTCTGAGCGCTGGTTGGAGATCCAGGCGGGACGGCATCGGTTGGTTCTCGCGGTTGCCCAGCGCAGCGTTCATGGTGATGAGGTGGCCAGACTGGCCCATATCGCAGCCGGAAGGGGACCGGGAGAGTTCCGGACCGAGGCAGCTCAGTCCGGCCCTACCAACGCGAGAGTGCGGGCTCGCCTGGACCAACTCGACCGGGTCGTCGTCAAAGCGGCCGCTGCTCGCGCTATTGATGCCACCACGGTATCAGCGAAGGAGCTGACCTGGCGTCTGCTGTCGGCTCTGCGCGTCCAGCACATCCGATTGGAAGATGGCGACGAGCGGGACCGCACCCAGGCTGTCAATCGGCTGCGTCGTGTAGCCGCTGAGGACTCTACGAGGGCTGCAGAAGAAGTTCTTAACCGAATCGAGCACCTTGTGGGGGGCTGGGCTCCGAGCGCCGCTCGTGTGACCGAGCCCATGCTGCGACGGGATCTGGCTGCTCGGCTCAAACCGCGCTTTTCATCGCTTATGTCAGGCTCAGAGGCGGCGGCACCCGACCCTGACGCCCTTGTGCGAGGGCCGATAGCTCACCTGGGACTGGCCAAGGATTTCGAGGAAGCCCAGACTCTGGAGGAGCGCGACCCCGCCGCCGCAGCTGATCGCTACGCGCGCATCGCGGACACGCTGGAAAGTTCCGGGTGGATTCCATTCGCCTTGGCTCTGCGCGAGCAGGAAGCCAAGGCACACCATCGAGCTGGCGATCACACCGCTGGCGTGGCTGCGGACGTGGCAATGCTGGCTTCCGCCTTGCCCTCAGGCGAGGTCTGGCGAGCAGTGTCGGTCACCCGGCGGCTCGCCAACGAGCAGATTGATGCGCCTGACGAGCTGATCCGCGCAGCAAATGCTCTTGGTGATCTCGCAGCCTACGAACATTTCCACCAGGTTGCTCTAGACGATGTCACGGCCAGCATCGACGCTCTGCGTGCAGGTGATTCCCACTGCCTGCTGGCCGCTACCTGGTTCGCTGAACACGCCGTAGGTAATGGTCGTGGAGACTTGCTCCGGTCCCGAGCCGCGTCCTTGTCCATCTTGGCCGACACCGTTGCGCACCCCGATGCGCTGTTGCAGGCACGACTGCGGGCGTGCCTGGCCGATGCCGACACCACGGGGACCGTGTGGCCCACGCTTATCCGATCTGCTCGTGCCGATTATCCCGCGCCGATTACCGCGCTGATCATGGCCCGCCATGCCCGCTACCTGGCCAGCGCTGGGCAAGGACAGGCAGCCCTCGATCGGTACGACGATGCCATCGAGCGTGCTGTCCGATGCGGCAATCACCACGATGCCGCCGCGTGGACCGAGGCTCACAACCTTGTACGCATCCGGTACGGACTGGAGAGAGACAAGATTGGTCAGGCGTATCCAACCGCAGCTGCTCTGCGAGCTGCCGGTCGTGGCAGCGCCCTGCCCGAACCGTTCTCCGCCCGAGAACGTGCCTTGGCCCGCCTGGCGAACAACGCCAATCCCTCCGAAACTCTCCAAGCTCTCACCCAGTACCTGCGGCAGGCTACGGCGACGGCCAGTTGGCTCGAGGAGCGTGAGGCCAACGAACTCCTTGGCTGCTGCCATCTCGACAACGGCGAGACCGCCACTGCGATCGGCCTTCTCATTTCAGCCGGCGCCGACAAGGTCCTTGAAACTCTCAGCACCCGCCTACCCGAGGAGCCGTTCCCGTTCCTGGTCCCCGACGACTTCCCCGACCAACCCCGATGGTGGCGGCACAGCACACTCACTGCCGTGAGAGCCGCCGCTGACCTAATCCCTGATGACCACGCCCGCACCTGGGTAGACGCAGCTCTGCGGGAGATCGCCGACGAGCAAGTTGTCCCGTTCGGCACCCGCAGCTCCCGCCAGGCCGCTTTCGGCGCTTTCGCTTGTCTCATCGATGCATCGACCGGCAAGCAGGCTGAGCGCTTCCTGAATCTCACTGCCAGAACGCTCGATAGCCGTACACGTCGTCACCGCACCATCGACGAGTCCTATGCCCAAGTGCTCATCCGCATCGCCTCACACCACTCGGGGCTTCTCCAAGTCGAGGCCGTCGACCGAATGTGTCACGGCCTGCTGATCGATGGCTCGATGGCCAATGTGGCGCTGGGCCTGGGTGAACCGGCACTACGCCTCCAGCCTTCGGTTGTGAGTGAGCGGTGCACCGCCGCAGCCGCAACCGGCAATGTGGACGCTGCCCTCGCCTTGATCTTGGCTGAAGCCCCGGCCGATGCGGCGCGGCCCCTCGCACGCACACTGCTTGACCGAGCCCTCGGCAGAACTGACGGCATCGATCCAGACATTACGGCCTCGCGCGCTCACGCAGCTCTGCTGATAGGTCACCTCCTCCCACCGACCGACCGTGAGTCCTTCGCACAGGCCATGGCGGCACGCGTCCGCAGCGACCACCACACAGCCCAGCAACGTCAGGACGCACTTGATGCCCTCGCGGTGCTCGCCCCCTACCTGAGCCTCGAACAACGCGCCCATCCACTTGGAGCGGCCCTGGAGGCAGCGGAGGGACGCCTTGACGGAAGTGCCCATGATGATCTCGGCAGTACGAGCGCCTTCGATCGATACCAGCTGACCATGGGACCAGCCACCTTGCGCTTTCACGGGGTGGCCACAGCCGCGTACCTGGCTGAAGGTCCGCCCGACACTCAGCGGATCACCGAACTTGCGTTCCGGCTGCTCTCTCAGGCCGAGGGCTCTGCTGAACGCCTCGTCACGGAGGCCTTGGTCCACCTGCCCAACAACCAGTACCTGTTGTCCGTACCCATGTTGGCTGGTCACTCTTCGGAATGGATCCGGGCTCTGGCAGCCCACCTGTGGTCCACGGGTGAGAACAGGGCATCATCGGCTGACCTCGGCGCCTACCTAGCGGCCGATCGCAGCCCGCGCGTCCGTTGCACACTTGCCAGCCGACTCCCCGACAGCGAGGACTGCGACACCCTGCGCGAGACACTGCGCAGGGACTGCCGCCGGTCAGTACGGACTGCTGCGGCCAGCCTGGCGGCGAAGTGAGCTGGGTGCCCTCTGGCAGGCCGGTACTGCTCAGGTGCGATCCTTTCGACGGCTGGCGAGGTCTGTCACATCGGCGGTCTGCTGGACCTGGCTGCGAGTTTCTTCGTAGTCGAGGGTGAGTTGGCGAAGGGCCTCAGCGTAGATCGCGACTGTCCGGCGGAGCTGAGAGTTCTCGCGGCGAAGGTCGGCGATGATTTCCTTCGAAGTCTTCGGCTGCGGGGCGGTCGGGTCGGATACAGGAGGGGTCTGCCGGGCCTCGACTTGCTCGCGGAACCAGTCGATGAGCTGCGGGAAGTTCCGGTAGAACGTCGCGTGCTTGACGTCCAGCCGCCTCTCTACGGCCGCGAGGGTGGGGCGCCGGCCTTCCTCGCTGGCCTGCCGCAGGACGACGTCCGGCGAGCTGGACGTCATCGTCAGTGGGCGTGGGACGCGGCACCGGCGGTCGAGCGGTCCTCGGCGGACTCATCAACGAGTATCGGATCGCCAGTTGATACCACTACGAACTCGCAGATCAGCGGCCGAATCCTGTATTTGAGCCCCACACGGCGCCCGCCAGGCCATCCAGGTCGTGCGCTGGCGCCGGGACCTGGGCACCGGCAAACTCACCATCGAACGCGTCTACCTGATCACGAGCCTGGACGTCTTCGACGCCACCCCGACAGAACTCGCCACCTGGATCAGAGGGCACTAGGTCCTGTCTGGAGTTCGGATCATGAATGTGGTGCGATGCTGCGGAGCCAGAGCATCGCACCACACAGATGCAGTCCGGCCTCGTAGCTCTCCGGGGTCTTGTCGAAGCGGAACGCAATGCCGC
>JAQGIJ010000041.1 GCA_028291285.1 Phenylobacterium sp.
GGATTGGAGGGACCGAACAATCGGGGGTGCCGCGGGCTACCGGAAGCGGATGCATACGTGGAAGGTGGGCCGATCATTGTGCAAACGGCGGTTAGGCACCGTTGGCACAGCGCAACAACGCAACCCCCAGAGGTCGCGGCGCCGTGACCCGGAGGGCGGGCATTGCCCAAGATCCGGGTCAAAGTGGAAGTCAAAGTGACGTTAGGTGCGGCGTTCTTCTGGGCCTCGGCCTCAGTGATCCTCGCGCTTATCCAGCTTCTGACGTGACGCCTTGTCACCCTCCGGCTTGCCGGGGGGTGACTTGGTTTTGTGCGGCTGGTGCGGCGTGTTCAGTATCCGGCCAAGGGTCTCATTGAAGCGGCGATCCGCTTCCTTGTCGTCTTCGGGTTCGGGGGGCTTATCGGTCATGTGGAAACTGCCGCTCCGCCTTATCCAGCTGCGTCGCGAGCGTAGGCGCCTCGCTGACGTAGAAGTGCGCCTGGCCGCCGCCCAACGCCAACTCGATTCTAGACGCCATACCGCTACACTAGCCAGCCTCGGCTACGTGACGCAGGCATGGGCCGCGGTTGAAATCGTCTTTGATGTAATTAACTGGGCGATCGCCAACACAATGCCGAAGAAGGAACGCTTCCCTGTTAGCTTCGGACCTAAGCTCGACCTCTTCAAGCGAGGCCACAATCAACTGGTTCAGCTCGCGAACCTGCGCACAGCCGGCGCCGCACTCGCCCAGGAGGCGCTAGCGCTCAGTCTCCGGCGGAACGAGTTAGTTCATGGTTTCGCGCTCGGCAGCCTATCTGCCGATGTGGTCGAGATGCAGCGGCACGCTGTGCCCCGCGCCAAAGAACTCCAGCACATTCTGGAGGTCGGGAAGGTCAGCATCTCACGAGACGCGTTCCAGGAGCTCGGCTCAGATATCGGCGCCTTCTCGCAACGCCTCGTTCAGCACGGTCATGAAGTCATTGCGGCCTGCGACGCCCTCGACAAGGTGAAGGATCTGGCGCGTCAGCTCGGCATAGCCGACGATTGAAGCCTCGGCGGCGGGGTTATCCCACGCCGCCAACATCGACTCGATTTCATCACGCAACCAAGCGCCGGCGTGTCGGGACGAATCATCGTTCAAGTCAGCCTGCTTTGTAAAATATAATTGCCCCGCCTTATCAAGAACAAATCGAAAACATCAAATCAGAGGCCGTGTTGAGGGACCGGAGCCGGCAGCAGACTCTCCGCCAGGACTTAAGGGCTCCGCCGCGCCGCGGGACGCCTCGCCCATCCCTCCGACCCTGCCATTTCGTGAATTGCGAGCCGATTTGCGCCCCGGCGCAACCCCGCCTCAGCCTCGCCGCCCGCGCCACAGCAGGGGCGCGCCGACGATGAGCGGCAGGCCGAAGAAGATCACCCGCCCGCCGCTCAGGGCGTAGAGCACGACGCTGAGCGCCACGGCGCCCAGGAGCACCAAGATCATCACGGGGATCCGCATCCCAGCCCTACTCGCCGGCCGCGGCCTCGGTTCCCGCCGCCGCAAACGAGCGCCCCTTCTCCTCCGGTCCGAACCACGTCACCGCGGCCAGGGCCACGGCCACCACGCCGCAGACCAGCGCGAGCGCCAGGCCGTAGTTGTTGCCGTGGGTCTCGGCAATCCTCGCCTGCAGCACGGCGTTGCCGGCGGCGAACAGGTTGCCCAGCTGGTAGGCGAAGCCCGGGAAGGTGCCCCGCGCCTGCGGCGGCGAGAGCTCGTTGAGGTGCGCCGGCACCACACCCCAGGCGCCCTGCACCGCCACCTGGATCAGGAAGGCGCCGAGGCCCAGCAGCAGCGGCGCGCTGGTCTGGCTCCACAGCGGGATGATCGGCAGGGCGAGCAGCGCGCCAAGGACGATCGCCCGCCTGCGCCCGATCTTCTCCGACAGCGCCCCGAAGATCAGCCCGCCCGCCACCGCGCCCAGATTGAGCACGATGGTCAGCGTCGTCACCAGCCAGGGCGCAAAACCGTGCTGCACCCGCAGGAACGTCGGATAGAGGTCCTGCGTCCCGTGGCTGAAGTAGTTGAAGCAGGTCATCAGCACGACGACATAGATCAGCCGCCGCCAATGGCCCTTCAGCGCCTGCCGCAGGCCGGGCGCCCGCGCCCCGCCCGCCGCGACCTGCGCCCGCTGCGCCTCCCAGGCGGGCGATTCCTTGACGTGCCGCCGGATGATCAGGAGCGTCAGCGCCGGCAGCACCCCGATGGCCATCATCCCGCGCCAGCCGATCACGGGCAGCAGCAGGTTGGCCAGCGAGGCGAGGAAGAAGCCAACGGGATAGCCCTCCTGCAGGATTCCGGAGACGACCCCCCGGCTCTTGACCGGGACGGTCTCCAGCGCCAGCGAGGCGCCGATCCCCCACTCGCCGCCCATGGCCACGCCGAACAGGAAGCGTAGGCCCAGGAGCACCGTCAGGTTCGGCGAGAAGGCCGAGGCCAGCGCCAGCACCGAATAGGCGAGCACGTCGGCCATCAGCACCGGCTTGCGCCCAAAGCGGTCCGCCAGCCGGCCGAACAGGAAGGCGCCGACCGGCCGGGCGATGAGGGTGAGCGTCACCGCCAGGCTCACCGCCTCGACCGAGGCTTTGAACTCCGTTGCGATGTCCTTGATGACGAAGGTCAGCAGGAAGAAGTCGAATCCGTCGAGCGCCCAGCCGAGGAAGCTCGCCAGGAAAGCGGTGCGCTGGTCGTGATCGAGCGCCTTCAGTTCGTCGATGATCACCATCGTCCGGATCCCTCTGCCCCCGCGGCCCTAACGACCGGGCCCCGGAAACGGTTTGATCGCGGCGTAACGTGGCTGCCCGGATCACCAACTCACATCAAATCAAGCAATTTTTTTATACCTGGCGTACAAAAGCACAGTTTGCGCGGTTTTCTGGCGCATGAAGGTCGCATTAAGGGCAGTCGGAGATTATATTCCTGGCAAGACCTCAAAGCGGCGCTTCCAACGGCGGGACGTCGAGAGGCGGACAGCCGCGCCGCCACGGCGCAAGGAGGACCTCATGAAGAAGACCCTGTTGATCGCTCTTTCCTTCGCCGCCGCGGCTTCCACCGCCGCGATCGCCGCGCCGGCTCCGGATCAGGTGCACGTCGTGAAGGTCGGCTACGGCGATCTGAACCTGAAGAGCACCGCCGACGCGCAGCGCCTGCTCCACCGCCTGGACCGCGCGGCGGCCGACGCCTGCGGCGCTTCCGGCTTCAGCCTGCCGGAAGTGAAGGCCGCGGTGCGCCGCAGCACCTGCTACCGCGGCAGCATGGACCGTGCGGTGGCGACGCTGAACGCCCCCACCGTCAACAGCCTCTACGCCCAGCGCGCTCAGGTCTACGCGCTGAACTAGGACGAGACGCCCCTACTTGCGGGGCTTGGCGGCCTGGACTTCGATCTCGGCCAGCATGCCCGGCCCCGCAAGCGAGGCGACCTGCACCGTGATCCGCGCCGGCTTGTTCGGCTGGGTCGGGGTGCCGAAGGCCTGGGTGTAGGCGGCCATCATGCCGGGGAAGTCCATCTTCCCGCCGAGCGCTGGATCGCCCACCAGGTAAACCCGCATCATCACCACGTCGCCGAACGTATAGCCCTGCGCCGTCAGGGCGGCGTTGATGCGCGCCAGGATGCCCGTCACCTGGGCCTTGGTGTCGCCATAGGCGGGCGCCGTGCCGGCCGGGGCGCCGGCGTTCAGCGGCGGCGGTGTGATCCCGCTCACATAGAGCATGTCGGAGCCTGCCGGGACCGCCACCGCCTGGGCGATCGGAGCCGTGGCCGGCCCGATGTGGAGGTTCTGCGCCTGGGCGGCGGCCGGGACGAGCCCGCCGGCGAGAAGGGCGGCGAGGATCAGCTTGCGCATTCGTTCAAGTCTCCGTTGAGAGCGTTCAGCCGGCCGCGGGACCGCGAGCGGCGGGAAAGGGCCGAGCGCCAGGGGACCTGGAGCCGCAGAAGGCGGTCGGCATCAGGCCCACGGCGCTCGTCGCCGCACAAGCGCCGCTCGCCGCCCACGCGCGCGCTGTTGCGAATACGACCGCCGACCCGAACCCCACGCCCACCCCGCGAAATCAACCGGGCGCCAGACGGGCTCAGGGGCACACCTCCTTCAAGCGCCACGCTCGGCTCCGAGGACCAGGACGCCGGATTGCTCGCGTTTCAGTCATTGCCGCCCCGTTGCAGACGAAAGGCAAGGCGCCGGCGACATGGCGGCCGCCAGGCATGTCAAGATTTGAGCAGAGACCGCTCAGTTTCCGGGCGAGTGTTAAGAATTCAACCCCGAAGGGCAGCTACGAAAATCGCCGTTATTTGGCCGTCACCTGCGGTCCGAACGGCGAGGCGGGCGCGCATAGCACTTCTCGGCGGCCGATGTAAAGATATGCCGGCACCACATCTATTTTGCCCAGTTTCCAGACACCTGCACTTCTCTGAACATGGGCATCCGAAGCGGCGCCATCAATCCAGGCAAATGCTTCCTGCGCTGCGGATTGTAACGCATGTGAACTCGGCTCCTGTTGCCTGCCACTTCGCGCAGGGCAAGCTCTTCAGCGCACGAATATAACTG
>JAQGIJ010000660.1 GCA_028291285.1 Phenylobacterium sp.
CCATCTCCCGACCCGACGGCGGGTCGTGGGCGACCACCAGCTGGCCGACGAGGTCGCGCACGTCGGTTTCCGTGCCGAAGCCCGCTTCGAGCGTGCGGGCGAAGGCCGTGCGGCTGTTCTTCTCGGAGGGCTCGCGCCAGTACCCGCGGTGGCTGATGATCCGCAAGGCCTTAGGCCGCCACCTTCTGCGCGATCGGCAGGCTGAGGAACAGCGCCAGGTCGGACGGCACGCCCAGACCGTACATGCCGGCGGCCTCGGCGCCGATGTTGCGGATGCCGACCTTCGCGCCCTGCTCGATCAGCATGTTGTAGACCGGGGCCACATAGAACTCGCCGTTGACCCGCAGGTCGCGGGCGATCATCTCCCGCGCCGCCCGCGCGAAGTCGTGGCCGCGGGCGAAGTTGTAGACGCCGACGGTCGCCTCCGACGAGATCGGGACCTTCTCCGCCAGCTCGGTGGCCAGACCCTGGCCGTCCACCGCCACGAACGACCACTTCGGGTCGTCCGCCGTCATGGTCATGATCAGCCCGTCGAGCCCCGCCATGCCGTCCAGGTAGTCGTCGATCGAGACGTCGAGGTACTGGTCGCTGTTGGCGATCATCAGCGGGGTGTCGTCGAGGAAGGCCTCGGCGGTCAGCACGCTGCAGGCCGCGCCCTCCGTCACCCCGTCGAGCTGGACGATGGCGCAGCCGGGCGCCCATTGCCCCAGCAGCCGCTCGAGGTCGTAGGCGCGCACGTGCTCGCGCTGGCAGATGAAGACGAAGCGGTGCGGACGCCGGGGCCGCAGGTTGTCGATCACCAGCTTGATCATCGGCGTCCCGTTCACCGGGATCAGCGGCTTGGGGTCCTTGAAGCCGGCCTCGGCGAAGCGGCTGCCGCGCCCGGCCATGGGCACGACGATGGTGAGGGGCTGATGAGGCATGCAAGGCGGTCCCGCGATTCGCCGACGATTGTACCGCTTGCGGCGCTCGCGCCCCAGCATGGGCGAATTGCCGCGCCGTCGTCGGAAGCGCTATGCAGGAGGCCAGGCGAGCGCGTCCGGACACGCTTGCGTCGCCTTGGAGGACGCCATGGGTTCGCAAGCCGACCTGCACCGCCCGCTCTACACCCCAGACCTCCTGGTCAATGCGCTGAACCAGGATCCGGGCCGGCCTCTGCTGCACCTGCTGGACGGGCCGACGCTGACCGTCCGAGAGGTGCGTGACGCCACCAGCCAGTTCGCCCAGGCGCTGGCGAGCCAGGGCGTCGGCCGCGGCGCCCGGGTGGGCCTGCTCTCCGCAAACCGGCCCGAGGTGCTGCACGCCAGCCACGCGGTGCAGATCCTGGCGGCCATCTACGTGCCGATGCACCCGATGGGTGCGCTCGCCGACCACCTGCACGTGGTCAAGGACGCGCAGATCGAGATTCTGATCTTCGACGCCGAGCGCTACGCAGGCCGCGCGGCCGAGCTCGCGGCCCAAGCGCCAGGCCTGCGGCTCCTGGCCTTCGGCGCCAGCGACCAGGCTCCGGACCTCTGCGCACTCGCGGCGGACAAGTCCCCTGCCCCGCTGGTCGCGCCACGGGTCGAGCCCTCCGACGTCGCGCGCCTGTCCTATTCCGGCGGCACGACCGGCAAGCCGAAGAGCCTCGCCAGCATCCAGCGCACCAGCCTCGCGTGCTTCTCAATCATGCTGGCCGAATGGGAATGGCCCAACCCGCCGCGCGTGCTCTCGTGCGCCCCGCTCAGCCACGCGGGCGGCACCATGTTCCTGCCGACGCTGCTGAAGGGCGGGACCATGCTGATCCTGCCGGCCTTCGATCCGCTGGCCGTGATGCAGGCGATCGAGGCCCACCGCATCAACTGCATGATGCTGGTGCCGACCATGATCTACGCCCTCCTCGACCATCCACGATTCGAGGAGTTCGACCTCTCTAGCCTGGAGACGATCTTCTACGGCGCCTCCTTGATCTCGCCCACGCGGCTGAAGGAGGCCATCGAACGGATCGGGCCGGTGTTCTTCCAATTCTACGGCCAGGCCGAGGCGCCGATGACCATCACCGTCCTGCGCAAGGCCGAGCACGACGTGAACGACATGAACCGGCTCGCCGGATGCGGCCGCCCGGTCCCCTGGCTGCACGTGGAGCTGCTCGACGGTGAGAACCGACCCGTTTCGGACGGCGAGCCTGGCGAGATCTGCGTGCGCGGGCCGCTGGTCATGGACGGCTACCGCGACAACCCGCAGCTCAACGAAGAGACCTTTTCCGGCGGCTGGCTGCACACCGGCGACGTGGCGGTGCGCGATCCCGGCGGCTTCCTGCGCATCGTCGATCGCAAGAAGGACATGATCGTCACCGGCGGCTTCAACGTCTATCCGCGTGAGGTGGAGGACATCCTCGCCCAGCACCCGGCGGTCAGCCAGGTGGCGGTGATCGGCGAGCCGCACCCGAAATGGGGCGAGGCGGTGAAGGCGCTGGTCGTCCTGCGCCCGGGCGAGAGCGCCGATCCCGCCGAGCTGATCGCCCTGGTCGCCGACCGCAAGGGCTCCTTCCAGGCTCCCAAGAGCGTGGAGTTCATCGACTCCATCCCGCAGACCGCTGTCGGCAAGCCCGACAAGAAGGCGCTCCGCGAACGCTTCGCCAGGCCCGTGCCGGCCTGAGGCGCCACCAAAGCAGAGGAGCCCTCAGTCGCGGCGGCGCAGGACGATCGCTCCGTCCTGCGCGCGGACGGCCTCGACCGGCGCCAGCGCCTGGAGCCGGTCCAGCACCGCCGCCTCGTCGTCGAGCACCAGGACTCCGGTGAAGCGGGTGCTGGCGGTCTGCGGATCGGCGGTGCGGACCGGCCGGCCGAAGCGGCGGGCGAGGTCTGCGGCCACTTCCGAGAGCGGCTGGTCGCGATAGACCATATGGCCCGAGGTCCAGCCGAAGGCCTCCTGCGGATCGACCGCGCTGAGGGTCGAGTGGCCCGACGCCTCCACATGGATGAGCTGCTGGCCCTTGGCGACCCGGGTGGGCGCGGCGCCGGCCTGGCCGCTGGGTCGGACCTCGACGGTCCCGCGCCGCACCGTCAGCACCACCTTCCCGTCGCGGCGGCGAAGGTTGAACTCGGTGCCGACGACCTTCACCTCGCGGTCGCCGACGCGGATCAGGAAGGGCCGTTGCGGATCGTGCGCCACGTCGAAGGCCGCCTCGGCTTCGGCCATGACCACGCGCCGCGCATCGCGGTCGAACCGCACCGCCACGCGGGAGCCGGCGTTCAGCCGCACGCGCGAGCCGTCGGCCAGCGCGATCTCGCGGGTCTGGCCCGGCGGCGCCTCATAGACCGTCGCGCCGGTGGCCCAGGACGAGGTGGTGTCGCCCGCCCGCAGCAGCACCACCGCGCCGACCGCGGCGGCGGCGGCCGCGGCCCCGGCGATCCAGCGGCGGCGTGTCACGGTGCGG
>JAQGIJ010000020.1 GCA_028291285.1 Phenylobacterium sp.
TGCGCGGCCTGCCTGGAGGTCTGTCCGACCGAGGCCTTTCCCGCGCCCTTCCAGCTCGATGCGCGGCGCTGCATCTCCTACCTGACGATCGAGCTGAAGGGGCCGATCCCACGGGAATTCCGCGCCGCGCTCGGCACCCGCATCTACGGCTGCGACGACTGCCTGGCGGTCTGCCCCTGGAACAAGTTCGCGGCCGCCGCGCATGAGCAGAAGCTCGCCGCGCGGGCTGCGCTGCGCGCACCCTCGCTGGCCGAGCTCGCCCGCCTGGACGACGCCGCCTTCCGCGCCCTCTTCGCCAGGAGCCCGGTCAAGCGCATCGGCCGCGACCGCTTCCTCCGCAACGTCCTCTATGCGCTGGGCAATTCCGCCGAGCCCTCGCTGGCCGAGGAGGCGGCTCGCCTGCTGGACGACGCCTCGCCGCTGGTGCGCGGCGCGGCGGTCTGGGCGCTGTCGCGGCTGCTGGAGTCTGCGGCGTTCGAGACGCTGCGCGAGGCGCGGCTGGGGAGCGAAAACCATCCCGACGTGCGGGAGGAGTGGATCGCCGACGCCGCCACGCTCCTCTCCCCGATTGCGGGGAGAGGGTAGGGTGAGGGGCGGCGCACACGCGTCCGCCATCACCGATCGCGCAGCCAGAGTCCTCGACCCGCCTCCGCGGCGCTGAAAGTCCCGCGCCACCCCTCACCCAGCCCTCTCCCCGCAGGCGGGGAGAGGACTAGAAGACCGCCGTCACGTCCTTCAGTCGCGGCAGGACCTTGTCCTTGTCCGAGAGCACCGGCTCCCCGTCGAGCGGCCAGGGAATCGCCAGGTCGGGGTCGTTCCAGATGACGCCGGCCTCGGTCTGCGGCGCATAGAGGCCGTCGACCTTGTAGGTGAGCTCGCAGTCGTCGGTGAGGGTGCAGTAGCCGTGGGCGAAGCCGCGGGGCACGAAGAGCTGCTCGCCGCGCTCTGCGGTGAGCTCGGCGGTGACGAAGCGGCCGAAAGTCGCGGAGCCCCGGCGCACGTCCACAGCCACGTCGAAGATCGCGCCCTTCAGCACCCGCACCAGCTTGGCCTGGGCATGCGGCGCCTGCTGGAAGTGCAGGCCGCGCAGCGTGCCTTTCCGGGCGCTGAAGGCCTGGTTGTCCTGCACGAAGTCGGCGTCGACGCCGGCCTCGGCGAGGCCGCGGCGGCTCCAGGTCTCGGAGAACCAGCCGCGCGCATCGCCATGGCGCTTGGGCGTGATAAGCAGGATCTCAGGGATGGCCAGTGGCGTGATCGTCGTCATTTGGTCTGTTGGATGCGGTGAGGCTCCCGGATGGCGCGGGACGGCGCGAATGACAAGCCTCCATCGCCGTGGGTGAGCGTTGCGGTGGTGGCTTACCAGAGCGGGTCCCTGCTGGCCGAGTGCCTGGCGGCGGTGAAGGCCCAGACCGTGGACCGCGTCGAGGTTATCCTGGTGGACAACGCCTCCAGCGACGGCGCGGCCCAGGCCGCGGCGCGCGCCCACCCCGAGGTGACCTATATTCCGAACGCCGAGAACCTCGGCTTCGCCGCCGCCGTGAACCAGGCGGCGCGGGCGGCGCGGGGCCGCTGGCTGGCGCTGCTCAATCCCGACGCCTTCCCTGAGCCCGGCTGGCTGGAGGCGCTGCTGGCGCAGGCCGAGGCGCATCCCGACGTCCGTTGCTTCGCCTCGCGCCAGCTGATGGCCGAGGACCCCCGCCTGCTCGACGGCCTGGGCGACGTCATGTCGGCGTCGGGCCTGGCGTACCGCGGCGGCTACATGCGGCCCGACCCCGGCTCGGTCGCCGCGGGCGAGGTCTTTTCGGCCTGCGGCGGGGCGATGATGATCGACCGAGCCCTGTTCCTGGAGATGGGCGGGCTCGACGAGCGGCTGTTCTGCTATTGCGAGGACGTGGACCTGGGCTATCGCCTCAGGCTGCGCGGCGAGCCCACGGTGCTGGCGCCGCAGGCCGTGGTGCGCCACGTGGGCTCGGCCTCCACCGGCGGGCCGCGCTCCGACTTCGCGGTGTTCCACGGCACGCGCAACCGGGTGTGGGTGTTCGTCAAGAACACCCCGCCACTGCTCTTCTGGCTTACCCTGCCGTACCATATGGCGATCACCGCCCTGCTGTTCGCCAGCCACGCCAAGCGGCGCGAGTTCGGCGCGCCCTGGCGCGGCTTCGTCGCCGCGCTGAAGGGGCTGCCGCTGGCGCTGCGGATGCGGCGCGAGGCGCAGGCGCAGCGGACCGTCGGCTCCTGGGAGATCGCCCGGGCCATGGTCTGGAGCCCCGCGGCGCTGGTCCGCCGCGACGTCTTCATTCAGCCGATCAGATCTCGGGACTTTCCGCCCACTCGATGAGCCGGCGCATGAAGCTGGCGCCGCGCTGCATCTGCGAGAGCGCGACGAACTCGTCCGGCTGGTGCGCCTGGTCGATGGAGCCGGGGCCGCAGATCACGGTGGAGAAGCCCGCCTCCTGGAACTGTCCGGCCTCGGCGGCGAAGGCGACTGCGCGCGCCGGGCCGTTGTCGCCGGCGAGCCGGCGCGCGAAAGCCTCGGCCACGCCGTTCGGCTCCGGCGAGAGCGGCGGGGTGAACGAGCGGCGCTCGATGACCGCGCCGGCTTCCGGTGCGCGGGCCTTCAGCGCGGCGTCCACCGCCGCCACCTGGGCGTAGACAGGCTTCAGCAGCTGCATGGGGTCGAGGCCGGGCGGGCAGCGCAGGTCGAACAGGAACTGGCACTCGCGGGCCAGGATGTTGCCCGCCGTGCCGCCGTGGATGACGCCGATGGTGAGCGTCGCCCCCTTCGGCGTGAACGGCGAGGCGGG
>JAQGIJ010000054.1 GCA_028291285.1 Phenylobacterium sp.
CGGCGTGTAGACCTGGGTCAGGGCGTAGTCGGCCACCACGGTCTCGCGCGGCACGCCCAGGACCGACAGCACCAGGGCCGATCCCATGCCCGTCCGGTCCTTGCCGGCGCTGCAGTTCATGGCCAGGGGCGTCTCGCGCCGCACCAGGCGGGCGAACATGTCGGTGTAGTGCGGCGCCAGGATCTCGAGGAAATCCAGGTAGCCGGCCGCGAAGGCGTCGACCGCCTCGGCCCGGGTGGCGGCGCGGCTGAGCTTCGCCATGGACCCTGACATATCGTAGTCGAAGGCGATGACCTCCGGCGCCTCGGCCTCCAGGAACGGGCTGGGCGCGCTGGCGCGCTCCTGCGGGCTGCGCAGGTCGCAGATCGCCTCGATGCCCAGGTTCGACAGATAGCCGAGGTCGGCCGCCGTCAGTCCGCTCATCACGCCGGAGCGGTAGATGCGGCCCCAGCGCACCTGGCGGCCGTCCTGGGCGCGATAGCCGCCCAGGTCGCGGAAGTTGCGCCCGCCCTGCAGCGGCAGCAGGCGCTCGGCCACCCGCACCTGCCGGCCGTCCGGCGCGGCGACCAGCAGGTACGGCCGGGGCGCGACCGGCAGCGGCAGCTCGGCACGGCCGCCGCGCGCGGCCGCCTTCAGCTGGCGCATGAAGGCGCGCGGCGCATCCGGGTCCGACGACACATAGAGCCCGACCGGCTGGCTCTTCGCGTTCCAGTCCAGGCCAAGGCGGCCGCCGGAAAGGCGGCTCGCCCACGCCTCCAGCGGCGGCGCGGCCAAGGCCGCGGCCGGAACGGCCAGGGCGCTGTTGGCGAGGGCGGTGATCAGGAAGGCGCGACGGTCCATGTCAGAACTTCACGCTGGCTTCGACGCCGAAGGTGCGCGGCTCGTTGTAGATCCCGTAGGTCCCGAGCGCCGGGTTCACGTTGCGCAGGAAGACATGCTTCTCGTTGAGCAGGTTGCGCGACCAGAGCGCCAGTTGCAGCGCTCCGCCCTGGCCCGCGAGCCGAATGTCGCTGAGGGCGATCCGGCCGTTCACGATGAAGGAGCTGTCGCTCAGGGTGGGATCGGTGGTGCTGGTGTACTGGCCGTCAGCATAGTTGCCGTCCAGGTGGGCCCGGAAGGTGGCGCCCAGCGCCGGCCGCTCGTAGTCCACGGCGACGCTCGCCGCCTGCTTGGGCGTATAGAGCGGAAAGACGGTGGACAGGGCGCCGGTGAACGGGTTGAACGCCTTGGACAGCGTGACCTTCGTATAGGCGTAGCTTCCGGACAGCGTCAGCCCCTCCAGGGGCGTCACCGCGAAGTCCGCTTCGAAGCCCTTGGTCTTGCCCGTCGCCGCGTTGGTCGTCTCAAGCGTGCCGCGGTTGTTGTTGAGGATGATCACGCTGAAGTCGACCTGGACCTCCTTCAGGTCGCCGGCATAGGCCGCGACGTTGAAGCGGGCGCGTCGGTCCCAGAACTCGGTCTTCGCGCCGACCTCGTACATCGAGACGGTCTCGGGATCGAAGGCGCGATAGGTCAGCGAGCGTGAGTTGGCGCCGCCGGCCTTGTACCCCGTGCTCCAGCGGCCATAGACGTTCACGTCCGGCGCGAGGTCGTAGGCCAGGGTCACCAGCGGGTCGAACCGGCTCCAGGACTTGTCGAGCGGGATCACCCCGCGCACCGTGTTGTTGCTGGCGTCGACATAGCTGGGCAGGGCGCCGTTGACGACGTCGAGCGAGCCCCGCTTCTTGTCGGTCGTCACCCGCCCGCCGAGCGTCAGGTGAGCGGCGTCGTCGAGGATCGGCGGCGTCCACACCGCCTGGCCGAACACGCCATAGCTGGTCGTGGTGACGTGGCTCGCGCGGTCGAAGGGGACGGTGTTCAGATCCAGCGACAGGAAGCTGTAGGCCGTGCCGGTCGCATTCCACTGCAGCGAGTTCGGTGTCTGCGCATTGTCATTCACCGACTCCCGATAATAGAAGGCGCCCGCGACGTACTCCACCTGCGGGAACTTGCCGATGAGCTGAAGCTCCTCGCTGAATTGATTCTGGTAAAAATTTGCCAGGCTGTAACGGCTGAAGTTTCCGTTGGGCGCGAAGGGCGAAAGAACTTCTTCGCCGTTGTCGAACTGGGACTGCTTGAGCTTGCGGTACGAGCTGATCGACTTGACCTCGAGGGCGTCGGAAAGCTTCCAGTCGAGGTTCAGCCGATGGCCCCAGGTCTTGCCTTCGCTCATCTGCAAGGGCACGCCGACGTTGGCCCGATCGGCGCGATCCGGCTGCAGCGGCATCAGCGGCGCCAGCGGCAGGCTGCCCTTGGTCAGGAGTTGGACGTAGTAGGGCGTCGTGCCGTCGTAGGAGTCGTCGAAGGCGTAGTCGACGCTGAAGCGGTCGGTCGGCCGCCACAGCCCTTCGATCTGGACGCCGCGCTTGTCGTAGGAATTGAAGTCCGGCTGGCCGGAGGTGGTCGGGTTGGTCACCGTCCCGTCGCGCTTGCTGAGCAGCCCGTCGATCTTGATGCTGACGTCGTGGAAGCTCGGCAGGTCGATGTGGGTCTCGGCCTTGTAGCTGTTGTAGTCGCCGTACCCGAGGGTGGTGTTCATGCCGAAGACGCCGCTCGGCGCCCGGGTGACGACGCTGATCGCGCCACCCTCGGTGTTGCGGCCGAACAGGGTGCCCTGCGGCCCCTTCAGCACCTCGATGCGCTCGACGTCGTACAGCGCCGACCCCAGCCCCTGGGCGCGGCCGAGATAGACGCCGTTGATGTAGACGCCGACCGCCTGGTCGCGCGCCGGCTGGTTGGCGTCGCCCATGGCGCCGATGCCGCGCATGCCGATGGTGAGGGCGGAATTGCGGGCGAAGAAGGGGGCCACCCGCAGCGACGGGATCGAGCCGTCGCCGAGGTCTTCGATCGACTGGACGTGGCGCGCCTCGAGGTCGCCGCTGCCCATGGCGGAGATGGCGATCGGCGTATCCTGCAGGTTGGTGGCGCGCTTCTGCGCGGTGACCACCACCGTCTCCAGGCCGACGCTCCCGTCGCTGGCCGCCGCCGCGGCGTCTTCAGCCTGAGCCCGACCGCCCACCACCAGGACCGCGGCCCCCGCCAGAAGGCAGGCGCGCAGCGCCGCCGACCTGTGACCTTGCTTGCCCATCACACACCCCACATTCCCCGACCGCATGCCGGGGCCTCGGTGCGTTAGCGTCGCCGTGTGAAGTTGGAACGACTGTTATGTTGCGGATTTACGAAGCTCGTCCGTCGCCCACGGGCCCTCTTGCGTCGCGGGCGGGGCTCCGGAAAATACGGCATGGTTCCGTCCGCCCCCTTGGTGAGCGCCGCGTCCGCCCCGTTGCAAGCCTTGCTCGCCAAGGGCGACGAGGCGAAGGTCGACCGCCTGGTGCTGGCGGCGGCCCAGCAGATCGCCGAGCGCGGCGCGGCCGGCGCCTCGGCCCGGTCGGTGGCTGCGGCGGCCGGCGTGGCCGCCAGCGCCGTCAACTACAACTTCGGCAACGTCGAACGATTGTTCTCGTCTGTCTTCGATTTCGGCGCCGCGCTGACCGCCGAGTGGCTGCAGGCCCGAAGCGCGGAACTCCTGATGCTGCCCCGCACCCGCGACGGCGCCGTCCAGGCGCTCGAATTCCTGGTGGAGGCGTGGACGCGCGACGCCCGCGCGCTGGCCCTGCTCTATCAGGAATGCCTCGCCGTGACGCCGGGCAGGGGTCCTGGCGCGGCCTGGACAGGGATCTGGCGGGACTTCTGGGTCCGCACTGGCGCTGCGTTCGGCTTGAGCGAGCTCGAGGGCCGCATCCTGCATCTCTTCTTCGAGTCCGAGAGCCTCTACCACCTGTCCGGCTGGTCCCGCGCGTTGGAAGGCGCGGCCTTGCGGGAGCTCTGCACCCATCTCGGCGCGGTCTGGCTCGGCGCCGGCGAGACCCCGCCCATCGGCGCGCTTCAGCTGGCCGAACAGAGCGCCGGCGCCCGCCCGTTCGGCTCGCTCGCGCCCGCCGCCCTGCGGATCGCCGA
>JAQGIJ010000097.1 GCA_028291285.1 Phenylobacterium sp.
GGCCGGGGGTGTCGATGATGTTGATCCGGGTCTCGCCCGCCTCGCCGTGCCAGAGCACGCTCGTGCACTTGGCCAGGATGGTGATGCCGCGCTCGCGCTCCTGGTCGTTGGAGTCCATGGCGCGCTCGACGTGCGCCTCGTTGGCTCGGAACACGCCGGACTGGGCGAGCAGCTGGTCGACCAGCGTGGTCTTTCCATGGTCGACGTGGGCGATAATGGCGATGTTGCGGAGCGACATAAGGCGGATCTCGGAACGGCGGAAGGCGGGCTTTTAGGCGAGGCGGGGCCGTCCCGCCAGGGTGGAGTTCTATTGTGACGGAGCGGCGAATCCGCCGGGTTATCTACGTTCATTGTGCAATGCAGCGATATGGGAAGCGAAGCTCCGCGCGCAAGGCCTTGAGAGAACAATAGAATTTGGACTCGCCCCTGAGGAGTGTGGCTTTTTTCGCGGTTCTCGCTTGCCGTTTTGTGCATTGCACCGTATAAGAAGGATGTGAGGCGTCCCTGACGTCTCTGCCCTTCCTGGGCGTTTCCTCCCTAATGAACTGCCGCGCCTTCGGGCGCGGCTTTTTTTTGCGCCGCAGCCCGGCGCCGCCTCCCCTACCGTCAGTCTGGCCTCCGTCCGGCGACCTCCGTAAAGGTGTCCTGACGGAGCCGTGGTCGCTCCGGATGACAGGCCGGACCGCCGGCCGGACCCGCAAGCGGGTGAAAGGGAGATGACACATGGACCTTACCAACGCCTCAGCGCTGGTCACCGGCGGCGCCGGCGGCTTCGGCAGCGCCACGGCCCGCAGGCTGGCCAAGGCCGGCGCCAAGGTGGTGATCGCCGACGTCGCCGACGAGCGGGGCGAAGCGCTGGCCAAGGAGATCGGCAACGGCGCGGTCTACGTCCGCACAGACATCATGGACGAGAACTCCATCGCCAACGCCGTGCAGACGGCGGCGGGCCTGGCCCCGCTGCGCGCAGCCGTGGTGGTGCACGGCGGCCCGCCGGCGCCCGGTGCGACCGGCGCCCAGCGGGTGGTCGACCGCTCCGGCGCGCGGCTGCCGCTGGCGCACTTCGTCCACACCGTGAACGTCTATCTGAACACCGCCTTCGCCGTGACTAGCCAGGCGGCCGAGGCCATGGCCAAGAACGAGCCGCTGGAATCCAACCAGCGCGGGGTGATCATCAACACCGCCTCGATCGCCGGCTTCGAGGGCCAGCCCGGCCAGGCTCCGTATTCGGCCGCCAAGGGCGGGATCATCGGCATGACGCTGACGATCGCCCGCGACCTCGCGCCGCTGGGCATCCGCGCCATGGCCATCGCCCCCGGCACCTTCCTGACGCTGGCCTACTCCCGCACCATGACCAACGACGAGGCCCAGGCGAAGTGGGGCCCCATGGTGCCCAATCCCAAGCGGATGGGTGATCCGGAGGAATACGCCCTGCTCGCCGCCCAGATCGTGCAGAACGACTTCCTGAACGGCACCACCATCCGGCTGGACGGCGCCCAGCGGTTCTAGAGAGGTCGCCACGCCCTTCCCCCTCGATGGGGGAAGGGTCAGGGATGGGGGTGCGTCACCGGAGCTGGTGACTGAAACGCGTCTGGCGCCTGCGCCTATCGAGGCTTGCCGGCTTAGGCCCTGCCCACACCCCCTATCCCGACCTTTCCCCCATCGAGGGGGAAAGGAGGCCTCAATTCGCCCGCAGCCCGCTCCAGTCGGCGGCCGCCAGGGCGCGGGCGAGCGCCTCGAGGTCGGCTTTCAGGCGGTCGAACCCGGCCGTGGGATCGAGGCTCGCCTCGTCGAGGTAGAGGGCGCGGTTGATCTCGATCTGCAGGGCGTGGGTGCGCCTCGCCGGACGGCCATAGTGCTCTGTGGTGTAGCCGCCGGCATAGGGCGTGTTGCGCGCCACCCGGTAGCCCATCGCTTCCAGCTCCCGCTCGACCCTCTGGGTCAGCAGGCCGGCGCAGGCCGCGCCGAACCGGTCGCCCAGCACGAAGTCGCTGGCGCGGTCGCGCCCGCCGGCGCGGGCGGCCGCCGAGGGCATGGAATGCCAGTCGATCAGGATGGCGAAGCCGTGCGTCGCATGCGCCTCGTCGATCAGCCGCTCCAGCGCCGCGTGGTAGGGCCGGTGCGCCTGCTCGATACGCGCGCGGGCCTCGGCGAAGGTCAGCTTGCGGGCGTAGATCTCCTGGCCCTCGGAGACCACCCGGGCGATGGCGCCCAGGCCCGCGGCCACACGCGCGGTGCGGGCGCGGGCGAAGGCCGGCAGCTCGTCGACGAACATCGCCGGGTCGAGCTCGAAGGGCTCGCGGTTGACGTCGATGTAGGCGCGGGCGAAGCGCGCGGCGAGCACGGCGGCGCCCAGCTGCGGCGCGGCGCCGATCAGGTCATCCACCAGGGCGTCCTCGGACCGGCGGATGGCGTGGGCGTCGAGCGCGGCCGCCGCCATCATGTCATCCGGATAGAGACGGCCGGAATGCGGCGAGGCGAACACCAGGGGCGTCGGCGGCGGCTGGCCCTCGCGCGCGGCCCGGCGCAGCTCGAACGCCGCCTCGCGGCCGGGAGCGGAGTCTGCCGAGGCGTCGAGCGTGGGAGGCTCCCAGGCGTTCATCGCCGCCATAGAACGCCCAGCGCCCGAAGCGGTCAAAGGGTTCATCGCCCCTTTACGCTTAAACTGCTAGGCTTCGGGTTCCCCAGACCGACGGTTACATGTCCGCGCACGCCATGCCCCGAATCCTGCTCGCCGAAGATGACGATTCCCTGCGCGGCTTCCTCGCCCGAGCGCTGGAGCGCGCCGGCTACGACGTCACCGCCTGCGCCGATGGCGACGAGGCGGCCGCGGTGCTGGACCAGGAGTGGGACCTGCTGCTGACCGACATCGTCATGCCGGGCATGGACGGCATCGAGGTGGCCCGCCAGGCCGCCGCCCGCCACCCGGGCCTGAGGATCATGTTCATCACCGGCTTCGCCGCCGTGGCCCTGGCCGCCGGCGAAAGCGCGCCGGCCGGCGCCAAGGTGCTCTCCAAGCCGATCCACCTGCGCGAGATCGTGCACGAGGTGGAGCGGATGATCGCCGCCTAAGGACAGCGGCCGCTTGCGCCGGAAACGCCCGGCCGTTATATCCGCGGCCTCCCCGCTTCCGGCCCCGGCCGGGACGACAGGTTAGGACGCGTAGCTCAGCGGGAGAGCACTACGTTGACATCGTAGGGGTCGCTGGTTCAATCCCAGCCGCGTCCACCATTCTTTTCAATATCTTGGCGGCGGCCTGCGCCATGCGCGCGCGGTGCGGTCGGCGCGAGGCGTCAGGGGCGGGACAGCAGCGACCAGGCGTTGCGCCAACCGATCATCTCGCGCTCTTCCGGCGTCAGATCGAGCGCCCGAAAGGTTTCCACATAGGCCTGCGCATCCACCAGCGGATAGTTGGTGCCGTAGACCACGCGGTCCGCCCCGATGCGCCGGATCAGCTCCACCAACTCGTGCGAGGTCCAGCCGCCCGGCTGGTCGATGCCGGTCAGGCGCAGCGAGAGGTCGGTGTAGACATTCGGATAGGCGCGCGTCAGCCGGGCGACTTCCTCCTCCGCCCCCTGGCCGAGATGGGCGAGCATCACCCGCACGTCCGGAAAGGCCTGCAGCACGGCGTCGAAATGGCGCGGATGGCCCCAGGCCTCGTGCCCCAGGGCCGGGCGCGCGCCGCACTCCGAGAGCACGAAGACGTCGTGACGCCGCGCCAGCTCCCAGACGACGCTCACCTTCGGGTCCGACGGCGGGACGTCCAGGAACATGGGGGCGATCTTCAGCCCGCAGGCGCCCTGGTCGAGCCGTTCGGCGACTTCCGCCTCCAGCTCGCTGCGCTCCATCAGCAGCGGATCGAGCCCGACTAGGCAGGAGAGCTGCTCGGGGTGCTGGCGGACCGCTCGCGCCGCCCAGGCGTTCAGGTCTTTCCATTGATCGAGGACGGCCCGCACCGCTCGGTCGCGCGCTTCGCCCGCATCGACCCGGGCTTTCACCAGGTCGTGCGCGGGCAGCCAGGGCACGATCAGCGATCGGCTGACGCCGAGGCGGCCCATGATCTCGAGCAGTTCGTCCACGTCGCCGCGGTTCGGCGGGTCGTGCATGCCGATCCAGCCGAAGAAGGTCTCCGCCGCCTGAGGCGAGGGCTGGACGTGGGTATGCCAGTCGATGAGCACGA
>JAQGIJ010000104.1 GCA_028291285.1 Phenylobacterium sp.
CTTGCCAAGCCGCTCATCGCAGGCTGCGCGCTCGGCCTCCGTCAACGCCGCCAGATTGGCGTTGGCGCAGCCGAGGTGGCCTTTGAGCACGCGCTGGAGGTTCGCTGCGGCGTCGCCTGCGGCCGGCGGGGGCGGCGAAGGTTCGGCGCGCCCAAGGGGAGCAACGGGCGCCGGCGTCGTCTCGCTTGGCGGCAGCGGTGTTTCCACCGGTCGATGCAAGATCGGCGGCGCGCGGCGGACGGACGTCGGGTGGCCGGGAGGCCTCGCCTTTGCCAAGGCGGGGACCAGGCTCACCTGCATCACCGTATCTGACGATATGGCAGGTTCGATGCGCCGGCCCGGGAGCAGAAGGACGAAGCCGATGTGCACGGCGATCGCCAGAACCGCCGCAGTAATTCGACGGCGGTTCACGACGCGCAAGCGATGAGGCTCCTGGCTTAGGCCGCGGCTCAGCCGACGGTCGCGGGCGCTGAGCCACACCTAGGCAGCCGAAAAGGCGCCCATGTGGCGAAGATTTCGCCTATCGAGGCCATTTGTACGCTTCTGTAACATTAAGCGCCGGTGGCGGCCTGGTCCCAGGTCTTGCGCGAACCTCCGGCCACGCTTCAGGGGGCTCAGCCCTTCACGAAGTAGCCGCCGGGCGCCGAGGCCCAGCCGAACTTCTCGATGCGCGGCGGGCGTCCCTCGAAGAATTCCTCCAGCGCCTCGCTCTCGCCCGGCCATTCGCGGATGGCGTATTCGTCGAGCAGCACCACGCCGCCGGTGAGCAGCCGGGGCCAGAAGGCCTTCAGCGCCGCCAGGGTCGGCTCGTAGAGGTCCATGTCGAGGTGCAGCAGGGAGAGGCGCAGGCCCGGATGCTCGGCGACATAGGCCGGCGCGGTCTCGCGCACGTCGCCGTCGACCAGCTCGATCCGTGCCCGCTGCGGCACGAAGCTGTCCGCATTGAAGCGTCGACCAGGGCGAACAGGGTGTCGCGGAACTGGGCGGGGTTCCAGCCCTCGGCGGTGTTGCCCACCCGCTCGTTCAGCCCGTCCTTCTCGGAGCGGTCGGCGAGCCCCTTGAAGTGGTCGAAGCCCAGCACCCGGCGGGTGCGGTCGCCGGGGCAGAAGGTCTCCAGGAAGCGGGCGAAGGAGAGCAGGGAGGAGCCCTTGTAGACGCCGCACTCGACGATATCGCCCGGCAGGTCTTGCACCAGCTTGAAGACCTCGTAGTGGGCGAAAGCCTTCATGGCGTGCATGCGCCGGCCGAACGAGCCCAGGTTGGCGATCAGGTCGTGGTCGTCCAGGTGCCGCTTCAGCAGGCTGCGCAGGGTCTCGTCGGCTGGAATCATCAGTCTTCCTTGAAGGCGATAAGCTCGGGGTGGAGCTCGGCGAAGGTGTCGAAGCCGTCGGCGTGGCGGTGGCGCCAGCGCCGCTCCACGACCTCGGCCGCCAGGAGGTCGCCGAAGCGCACCTGCAGCGAATAGCGGTGGCGCGGCCCCGGATTGCGGCCGGAGCGGTGCACCACGGTGTTGCGGAACATCAGCACGTCGCCGGCGGCGAGCTCGGGCGTCGCCGCGCAGGCTTCGAAGCCCTTGTGGTAGCGCTCCGGGATGAAGGCGTCGCGGGTGGCGAGCCGGCGGCCGGCCGCATCGCGCTTGTAGCGGATCTCCACCGGATAGATCTGGTCGGTTCCGACGAGCGCCACCTCGACCCCGCCGTTCGCTGCGCCGGAGGGCGTCAGCGGCAGCCAGGCGGTCACCGAATTGCGGCAGAGCACATTGTAGGGGAAGTCCTGGTGCCAGCCGAAGCCGCGCCAGCCCTCGCTTGCCAGGTCCAGGCGGAAGACGGCGTGCTGGAAGGGGCTCATCAGGCGTCGGGCGCCGACCATCTCGCGCGCGGCCGCGACCAAGGGTTCGACGGTGACGATGCGGCGGAAGATCTCGGCGTCGCGCATGGCGTCGTAGACCGCGCCGAGCCGCGCCCGGTCGCGCGCGGCGACGTCGTCCACCAGGGCGTCGAGGTCGTCCGGGCCCTCAGCGCCCACGGCCCGCAGCAGCTCGCAGAGGGTGGCGACCGCCTCCTCGATCAGTGGCCGGGGCACGAGGCCGCGCAGCTCCTGCAGCGGAGCGTCGGCCGCCTTGGCGAGGCTGCGATTCGACCACATCCCGGCAGCCTCGCGGCAGGAAGCGAAGAGTTCATTAACTATCTCCGTCGCGCGCCGTCAGGCCGCGGCGGCCCCGATCCGCTGCAGGAAGGCCGCGGCGGCGCGCGTCGCGCCCTGTCCGTCGCAGAGCTCGGCGCTGGCCCGGGCCAGGCCGCGGCGCAGCTCGGCGTCGCGCATCAGCCGCATCAGCCCGCGGTCGAACTGCGCCTCGAAGTCGACCGCCGCGAGATCCGCGGTCAGCGCCGCGCCCCGCTCGGCCATCGCCTGGGCTGCCGCGCGCTGGTTCTCCGCCAGGACGATCTGCAGGGTGGGCAACCCCAGGGTGCAGCGCTCCCAGGCCGAGGAGCCTGCGCCGCCGACGGCGATGTCGGCCTCCGCCGTCAGCCGGGCCATGTGCGTGGTGTCCACGTGGACGTGCAGGCGCGGGTCGCGGCGGGCGACCTTGGTCAGGCCCGGCAGGCTGGCCGCGCCGGCGCCCAGGACCACGTCGAGGCCGGCGTCGCCGACCCGCGGGCGAAGCCGCTCCACCACGCGCGCGGTGATCCCGCCCAGGTCGGTCAGGCCCAGCGAGACCAGGATCCGCTGCACCGGCTCGCCGCGCCAGGCCAGCGCGGTCTCGCGCAGCGCGGCGAACTCCGGGCGGACCGGGGCGAACAGCGGGCCCAGCAGCAGCCGCGCCGCCTCGGGGATCAGCCCGTCGTAGTCCTGCGCCGTCCGCGCCGGTCCGGCATCCAGCACCAGGTCGGCGCCCAGCGGCCGGTTCGCCAGGTCGTCGATGACCAGCACCGGCCGGCCCTGGCCCATGGCCCGGTGGTCGCGCTCGGAGAGGCCATAGTGGTCGAACACCACCGCGTCGAAGGCCTCCGCCCCGATGGCGCTCGCCAGGTCGCGCGGCTCCGTCGAGGCCGCCGCCAGCCGCGGGGCGTCCGGCGCGAAGGCGTCCAGCAGTCCGCTGACCGCCGGAGGGCCCAGGAAGGCGCAGGCTGCGCCGCCCGCCTCCAGCGCGGCGGCCAGGGTCAGCGAGCGGATGACGTGCCCGCCGCCCACCTTGGGTCCGGCGTCGACGACGAAGAGGATTCGCGGTCCGGTCATGCCCGCCCATCTCCCGCGACTGCGGCAGCTTTCGGGCGGCGGCGGGAGGTCTGGTGCTGCAAGCCCCCTCCGTCTCGGCGCGCCCGCGCCGATCCACCTCCTCCGCAAGCGGTGGAGGATCTAGAACCAAAGATGCTCCACCGCTTGCGGGGGAGTCGTCAGCGAAGCTGACTGAGGGGGCTGTTCACCACCCTCACAGTTGGATCAGACCCACTCGACCTTGGTGATCTCATAGGCCTTCACGCCGCCGGGCGTGTTGACCTCGACCACGTCGCCGCTTTCCTTGCCGATGATCGCACGCGCGATCGGCGAGGTGATGGAGACCCGGCCGCGCTTCACGTCGGCCTCGTGCTCGCCGACGATCTGGTAGCGGGCCTCCTCGTCGGTGTCCTCGTCGATCACCGAGACGGTCGCGCCGAACTTCACCTGACTGCCGGACAGCTTGGAGACGTCGATGACCTGGGCGCGGGCCATCTTGTCCTCGATGTCGGCGATCTGACCTTCGATCCAGCCCTGACGGTCCTTGGCCGCGTGGTACTCCGCGTTCTCCGAGAGGTCGCCATGCAAGCGCGCTTCGCCGATGGCGGCGATCACCGCCGGCCGTTCTATAGTCTTCAAACGCTTCAGCTCTTCGTCGAGGGCCTGATAGCCCCCGACGGTCATCGGGACTTTTTCCATAGAGGTGATGACTCGAGTTCGCCCAGTTTCAGTTCAGCTCATGTCCGACCGCGGGCGCTCGCGACCGGGGGGAAAGACATTAGAATTGTGCGGCGCAAAACTCAAGGGCACGGCCGGCGGCGGTTCCGGGGCGCGGCCGCCGGTGTCGGGCCGCAAAGCGCGCGACGGACGGGGCCGGTTCCCACTACTGGCTTTCGCTGACGATCGCCCCGTCCAGCTCGGCCGGCTCGGGGCTCTCGAACACGCCTTCGATGAAGTCGAACATGTCGGGCGTCACCTCGATGGCGAAGGATTCGCCGCGGACCACGTTGCGGCCCGCCACCCGAGCGCGGCGGACCTCCGCGGCGGCGGTCACGAAATGCCACTGGACCGGCAGGCCGACCGCCTCGGCGATCTCGCGGATGCGGTCGCGGTCGGCCTTGCGCATCAGCCCGATGTCGAGGATCACCGACGTGCCGGCGGCCAGCACGCCGGCCGCGGTGGACCAGATCTGCGCCTCGCAGCGGCCGACCCGCTCCAGCATCCACTCGTACTCGATGGGATCGGGGATGTCGGGGCCGAACAGCCGCGCCATCCAGTCGTCCAGGATGAAGGCCACCGCGCCCTGTCGGCGCGCGAAGGCGTTGGCGTAGGTTGTCTTCCCGGCGCCCGAGGGGCCGAAGATCACATTCAGCGTGGCGGTCATGGCGGCGTGGCGGTCATCGGCGGTCTCTTTAGGCGAGCGCGGCCGCGGCGTCATCTGCCGACCTCAGGGCGTCAGCGGATCTCCGGCGCAGCGCTCCGGCGGCGGGCGAACTCGGAGATCAGCGCTTCGTAAGCATCTGCCGGCGGGAACGTCGGATAGCTGTGCTCGGCCGGCGTGGACGCCCACGGCAGCTTCTCGGACGTGTAGGTCTCGATGAAGGGCGTATCCCAGACCCGCGCGTCGAGCATGGTCGT